>DAHWEW010000159.1:0-5233 GCA_027326225.1 Legionellaceae bacterium | reverse complement strand
TCCGAGGTTGAGGGTGGGTACGTCGCCGTGAATACCTCTCTTCTGCTTGCGGGAAATCTTTCGACTAACTGCCATTATATCTTTAGGAAAAAAATTTAAACGAAAAAAAAGAAGAAATTAGTAATAACAAAGATTTAAAAGAAGAATTAATAATAATATTTTCAAATTTATCAAATCAATTTAATTATTTAAATAATCAAAAATTAAGTGAATATATTAATCAATTAAAATCAATTAATATTAATTTCAATTTCAAAAATCAATTTCAAAAAATCGTGGGTCATATTGATAACAATTCCATCGCATATATTTATCGTTTTCTTCAAAAATCATCTGTACAACATCTAATTGTTTTAACTCAGGTTTTATCTGTAAAAAACACACTCTATCCGTTCCAGAAATGGTGACAAAACGATACCCTTCGGTCGGTACGTAAAGAGAAGGAAAAGTAAAATATCCATTATGAAACACTAAAGGTACAGGCTTACCAGTAATCAATATCCTGTCAGAAAAGACTGCAAAGCTACTGAATAAAAAGAAACATGCAATGAACCCTCTCATGAAGCGTTTCATGGTCACCCTCTTTTGTGAGTTACATGAATAATTATAACCCATTCGCACATAATGTGCTCAATCTGTCATTTTTTTATGGAAACAATGAGGTCTTTTGCCACATTTCTATTTCAGATTAAGCTCTTTTATTTTACAATGTGATTTTATCAGTGGTGAATCGTTTCGTGTACAACCCTATATTTATAAAAATTGTTCAAGAGCAACTTTGGGTTCAACAATATTTATCCTCATTGAAGCCTCATTCAAAGTATCAAAAACGTGCACCAGAATTTCGTGATTTTGAATGCTTGCAGAACCAGTCAGCACAGCAGTTAGAGAGAATTAACACCATAAATGATCTGATAACAAAAAATATTGAATCCCTGAGATTGATTGATGATTGGAATGATTTTTATATAACCTATCAGTGTCAGGTAGCCCTCTATCAACTTGTTATTCGTGCGGGCGGGATTCTCTTCGATGCGGATAACGCATTGCAAGAGCTTCCCGATTTGGATGAAAATGTTCGTCCAGACGATAAGCGCAGTGCAGCACTTGCCTTTCTGCAAGACGAATCAAGAAGAGACCTGGCTACTCCAAAACGTGTCAAAGAAACACCAATATTAGAACAAAAGCCACCGGCGGCAGCAGCATCTGCATCAACCGAAATCAAGTCTTGCATGAAAAAATCATCATTAAAACCAGACAAGCGCCGTGTACATTTTTTTGGAGCAAAGGACAACGCAAATGATGGAGAACTGCCCATATCACGGAAAATAGCATCTAATAGAGCAAAAAAGACGCGAACCACTAGAACAAAACCTGCGGCTTACACGCCTTAGCAAATTCGATAGGTCAAAACACCCTAGGACCCGCTGATTTCGCATCTTCTTCAGATTCTATATAAAGTTCACCTGAACCAAATTGCTCCTTCGGAGCAGTTTTATATTTCGGTAAATCATCAGAAAAATCAATGATTCGATTGGTATACCAAACATGCCTCACCGGTTTAAAAGTGTCAGGAATTTTTTCTCTAAAAGAAAAATTATTCACATTTATCCCTATACCAGCCTGCTTAGCCGGATCAAGAGATATACCGTAAATCAGACAATGACATGATTGACAGAAAAGATGATTTGAACCATTTTTAGAAACTTCATCAAGACGATCATCGCCTGATGCGATCTTAAAATGTGATCTCAAATAAGCAGCTGTAAATCCGTAACCTATTTTATCCACATCACGTTGAGAAGAAGCCGATATGTCACGACATTTATTACAATGACAATATTGCGTGAACAACGGCTCTCCTTCACAAACAAAGGTAACAGCACCACAATCACATGCACCATGGTATTGTGTCATCTTGTCACTCTGTGATTTCAGTGATTTGATGGATCACCACCACTTCTAAAGGCACATCCCCATGTCCTTTAGATTGGCCTGTTTTAACTTTGGCAATTGTATCCACAACATCCATACCTTCTACCACTTCACCAAACACACAATAACCGTAACTCTGTGCTTGTTCGCCGGAATGATTCAAAAATGAATTATCAGCGACATTAATAAAAAATTGCGCCGTGGCCGAGTGCGGATCCATGGTTCTAGCCATAGCTATGGTTCCACGTTTATTAGGCTTTGCAGATTTGGCTTCATTCTTGACTGGTTTCTGTGTGGGTTTTGTCTCCATTTCAGCAGTTAATCCACCACCTTGAATCATAAAACCATCAATCACTCGATGAAAAATCGTATCTTTATAAAAACCACTCTTCACATATTGTAAGAAATTAGCGGCCGTATCCGGTGTATTTACCTCATCTAATTGCAGTTGAATATTGCCTTTAGAAGTTTCAATTAAAATCATCTTTTCTCCCATGAATCAAAAAACGTCGCATTTTATCACATAAGTCATGTAAAACATGAACATTATGGATACTTGCAAGGGCGGTAAATAAATTCGCCTTTTGCTTGAACAAATGATGCAAATAAGACCGCGAGTAATGTTGGCAAGTATAACATTGGCAATTTGCCATGATGGGGGATAGATCTTCTGCAAAACACGCTTTTTTGATTTGAATACGTGCATGCTCATACTCACTGGCAAATTTGAGCCAATTCCCCTCCTCTATGACTTCACCACAGTATAGAGCACCATGCCTCGCATTGCGCGTTGGTGCCACACAATCAAACATATCAATCCCTTCAGCAACAACATCCAATAAATCCTGTGGAGACATGCCAACGCCCATGGTATATCTTGGTTTATCTTGGGGCAAAAACGCTCTGGTCCAACGAATGACTTGAACAGTGGCTGGCATATCAAATCCTATCGTTTCTCCACCAATTGCAATCCCATCTGTATTCATTGAAGAAACAAAGCGAGCGCTTTCTCTACGTAGATCTTCATAGATGCCTCCTTGCACAATACCAAATAGAGCTTGTGGCTTGCCATAACGGGTCGTCGGAAAACGCTCATGATACGCGACGGATTGTTTCAGCCAACGATGCGTTCGGTTCATGATCATTTGTACTTCATCCCGAGAACAACTATCAGGTGTACATTGATCAAAAGCCATGATGATATCTGCCCCAATTATTTTTTGCGTTTCTAAGGACATTTCAGGAGTCATATGAATGAGTCGTTGTGTTCCTGGGATTGTAAAATGAGCGCCCGTTTCATCTATCCTGCAAATTTCCTTATTTTTCGACAAACTAAATACTTGAAACCCGCCACTGTCTGTCAACATGGGGCCGTCCCATCCCATAAAAGGATGCATTCCTCCAGCCTTTTCTATCACGCTCATGCCTGGAGCACAAAGCATATGATAGGTGTTGCCACCTAAAATAATTTGACTACCTGCTGCTTTTAATTCTATAGGGGTCATATTATTTACACCGGCTCGTGTACCTACCGGCATAAATACAGGCGTAATGAACTCTCCGTGTGGCGTAGTCACACGAGTCACTCGTGCATGAGTATGCTGATGTTGATGGAGAATTTCACAATGAAAAGAGGTCATTGGTCACAAACATTACAAAAAGAGGCAATCATACCTGATGAGCTGTATCCTTGGCCAGTCATTTAGGTTTTTGTAGATTCAAGTTTGAAAAAAAGGACCATTGTACCCAGGAACATGATAATAAAATAAAGTAGCGCCCATGCCGGTAAGGATAGACCCAACAATGTCCAGGTCACCTCAGCACATTCCCCAGATCCCCAAAAAAGCGCAAGTAAAATATCCTGCCAAGGAAAATAATGAATCAATATATCAAAACCAGGTAAACAAGCAGGCATATTTTCTTTCGGTAAGCTCTGTAACCATACTTGTCTTGCAGCAAAATAAACGCCAGCAAGTGCAATCAACATTTGTATGAGCGTCAACACTCTAGAGCGAGACAATTTTGATAAACACATGCCCCCAAAACACATCACCGCAAACAAAATGGCACAAAAGCGCTGTACCAAACATAAGGGACAGGGTTGTAATCCAACCTCATATTGTAAATAAATCGAAGCCCATAAAATAAATAAGGTTGCCATCAATAAGAGGCTCTGTGCTCGGCGGTGTGCTTGTTTACTCATGATGCGGCACCATATATTCTATTGCGGCTTTCATCTCTTCTAAAGAACACTCCATACAGGTTCCTTTGGCTGGCATCGCATTCAACCCTTTCATCGCAGTCGCTGTCAACGAATCAATATCCTGTTTGGCAAGCCGTGGTTTCCAGTCATCTTCGTTACGAAATTTAGGCGCCCCTGCCACCCCATCTCGATGACAAACGACACAGTGTTGCTCATAGGTTGCTTGTCCCGTGCTTTGCTGGTCTTTTGTTTGAGTTTGTGGGGCTGATGAAGTAGATTCAGACTCTTGAGAACCTTGGATTCGAACCTCACCAATGGGCCTCAGCCTGGCGATAACTTTGCTGCTGTCATCACCACTGGCGTCCAACAGCCGAGAACTCAGTAGAAGCATGGTGAACACCATCATGCGCATGGAAGCATCCCAAATCATTAAATGGCTTACTCCATCAATAGCTCTTCTGCATCTACTTCCTCTAGGTATCGATGGTAAGATAATATTTTACGAAAACGATCAGCAAATAAAGCATTTCCTTCAATATAAGCATAATAGTAGATTTCATCGGAAATAAATGGAAGTGCCGGCACTAAACCATCTGACCATTCATTCCATGGGGTAGAAGATGCTGAATATCTGGGTATCTTTTCTCCATTTGCCAACTCAGAAAGAAGCTTCCGACTTGCCCCATTTTCTAATGCCAAATCATAGTGCGAGCGGACATCAGAAGTATTTTTAACAATCAAAAAACTCGTCTTCGCATCATCATCAAGCAGTAAAAAACTACCCGAATGATCAATTAAATAATATTCGATAATGCCCTTTTCTTCCCTTAACTCACGAAAAAAATGGGCAAAATTTTTGTCGTGCAAACAGCTGGGAGAAGTAACCGATAACATCTGTCCAATCACATCTGACATAGCTTGAAAATACTGTAGCTGTAAATCATAGATACTTTTAGTGATGAGCTCTGCCGCATGTATATCACTTTTTTTAATATAACGATGAATCAAACCTTCATTAAAAGCTGCAATAGCTAGTTTTTCATCAGCCTGTCCTGTTAAAAGAATTTTTTTCACATTGTTGTTGTCTATCCGACG
>DAHWEW010000158.1:0-5246 GCA_027326225.1 Legionellaceae bacterium | reverse complement strand
TTCATCTTTAGGTACACCATATTGACCACTATACAATAAAGCCAAACTATACTGTCCTTTAGCATCACCAAGTTCAGCTGCTTTTTCATACCAATATAACCCTTGATTGACATCTTTAGGTGTACCATATCCCATGATATACATATAACCCAAATTGACCTGTGCCTTGGTGTAATCTGCTTCCGCTGCTTTTTTAATCCAATCAAACGATTGATTGAGATTGCGTTTGATCCCGTCACCGGTGGCATACATCAGTCCAATATTTCGCATAGCGATGGCATTACCCTGATTAGCCGCTTTCATATACCATGCAAAGGCTTCTTTATAGTCTTTAGCAACGCCATTTCCAGCATCATATAGAAATCCAAGACTCAATTGTGCCAATGCATTATTTTTAGAGGCAGACTTTAAGTACCATGTTTTCGCCTCTTTGAGGTCTTTATGAACGCCTAAACCGTATTGATACATCCGCCCTATCACATACATCGCTTCTTCATTCCCTTCATTGGCCGATTTGATGAGTTGTTGATAAGCAGTTGTATAATCACCATTGTCGTAAGCCGTAAATCCGACAAAATCATCCGCAAAAAGAGGAGATACAACTAAGAAGAACAATAAGATGATGGCCTTCATGGATATCCAAAAATAAATCCCTATAATTATACTGTAGGATATTTATACAATTTAGCAAATAAATAATTAGATGGACCTTAGTCTTTTTTAAAAAAGAGTTCAGAAAAGTGGTCTTTGTGAACAAAGTGAAGCAATTATAAACTATATTTTCAATTGAAATTGTGATCTAGATTGCTTTGCTAACGCTCGCAAAGACGGTTTATAAGGCAATTTTATAAAAAAGGCCAAAGTCCAGATTAGACCTTGTCAATTAAACAAATAATGTGTTGAAAAAAGTCCACAAAGAATGTTATATTTCCTATTTGTTTTAATTTTGTGTTGACAAGGGTATATTTAAAGATTGAATGTCCCGCGCACATTTGAGTATGAGGTCATTCCGTATGTTTAAATTTACACCAACTTCCTCGAGCCCGTCAGTTATGGCAACGCCCAACATCGCTTTTACAGAGTTGGGTTCTCACTCTGCTGTTGATGCGGCACAACCTGTCCTCTCAAATCCCCTGCCCCCGGCAGTTACAGAATACTCTCCTGATTTTAGACTAGGATATTACCATAATTATTATGGTCATCCAGCTGCGTTTTACCCCCCCTATCCACCTATCATGGCAGTCCCGCCTCATGAGGCAGGAGGAGGTTATGTTGTTGGTTCTGAGATTGCGGCTCCATCACTGCCCGCTCAAAGAGCTCCTGCAGCGCCACTCTCATTTTTTAACTTAGGCTATGAACGTAATAAAAAAGCATATGATGACCCAGATTTTATCCCTGGAAGTACACCCAGCACTGGAGAGTCTAGTTATGAGGAAGAGGCAGCCAGGAGAAGACAACGAAATAATGAAGCGGTCCGACGATGCAGAGAAAGAAAACGACAAAAAGAAGAAGCAAAAAGAGCTGGTGAGGAAAGTGGACTAAACCCCAAAGAAGCGAACGATACGACAGCGAATATTGCATCAGCCCCATCAAAACAAATCAGACATGCAGCTCCAAGTAAAAAAGTGCAGGATGATGATGCTCAGGAAAATATTAAACTGATAAATGAAAACGCAGCCTTGCGCATTAGGATTATAGAATTAGAAACTGAATTGAGGAATTTGAAGGAAGAAGAGCACCCTGGAGAGCATGCTGCCCCATCCCTCAACTAAATTTTAATTAATGATTACCCGAAGACTTCGAGGGAGCTGTTTCAGCCGCATCAAGTTCTGCTTTAGCTGATGGTTTTCCTCTCAATGACTGAAGCACTTCACGAAATTTTTGGGTAATACCACAACTTTTAGAATAATTATCCATTTGCACTGTAATATTCTCGGGAAAGGATGCTTTGTGTGTTTGGTAAATTTTTTTTAACCGCCCATTATTTAATGCTGCAATTTCAAATTGATCTAACTCAAGACCCAAAGATTTATTTGACAAATAATTAGAGATCTTAGTAGCAGCACTTAACTTCGTTTTTGATGATTTTTCTGACGACTTAAAACGATCCATACTTGCACTATTTAAGCTTTGTATACCTGTTTTACTAGATTCTTCCTCACGCACCCTCAAATAATTTTTTATCGCCACCATTATTGCAGATAGCTCATTTCCAACAGCCATGTAGCCTTTTTTAGCTGTTTCTAAGCTACCCAAAGCTGGAACATTCGGATCAGACCAATTGATGTTTTCAGGTGATGGTGTATTCTTTGCTCTCCCATTTACTTGGCCTGATACTTCAAACCACATACCACGGACTGTAGCCATATAATTTTTATCAACCTCGCCTTTACCCTGAATAGGTGAGTATGCTTTAAGGTTTCTTTGTGCTTCAATATTTGCTATTGTTTGAGTGATCCTACTTTTAATTTGTTCCGCAGACCAATCATCTTTGATTTCCTTTAGTAATTTTGAAAGATCCGCATCATCCTTATATTGATTTTTAAATTGACTAAATTTTTCTTTCACTCGCTCTTCGCTCTGATCATTTAGGCTTTTGCTTAACTCATTTAGCAAACTATAACATTTTTCATTTTTTTTCACTGCCTTGTCTGAAATATGATTAACAAGATGTAATTGAACATTTTTAGGCATCAAATCTGGATGAGCCGAAAAAAAATCATGTATGCCATCTAAAATGGCGGTATTGTCCTCATAAAATTTAAATTCAACCTCTTTTCCTTCATTTTTTGCAGCTATATGTTGCATTTGTGCATATATGGTACTGATCTTTGATTCATCTGGAAAACTTTCAGCTTTCGGGCTTTTTGTAAGGGGTTGAGAAGATTTTGTATAGGACTTAAATGATGCGCCAGGTTCTTTGCTTTGCCCTGCAATATCAGCTGTTAACATCCCATCGAATGTGACACTGCCCCGATTTGCCGTTTGTTTCGTTTGCTCATCAACATAGCGTGCCATCGCTGGAAATACTTCATAGCAGTAACGATTACCATTCTTTTCAGAGTTATCATAATCTGCCTTTAAATCTTGGCGATTTGACCCTATCATCTGAACCACATCATGCCCCTCTTTTGCAGATGCGATCATATCTTCTATTACTTTTTTGTTGTATTCCCCTATCATGCTAGGATCGACATCTTTGGGTACATCGCAACAATGATCATAATCTAAAGAATAGACAACGACTTTCTTAGGATCTGGCATATTTATTCCAAAATGACTCATGGTGATACTATTTATTCTAGTACAAAAAATTAACAACAGTGAATGAAGTCTTCGAAAAAATAGCTGTTTCAAACGTGCATCAGATTCTTCCCTATGGCATTTTTAGTGTCATCTATCGATGAAACACCTCTAGACTTTTCTCTAACGACAAAGTGTAAGCTAGAATACGTTTGACTATTCTTGATGATCCTAAACTGCTCATCAGCAATGTCTATCAAGGTCTTTCCCTTTTGTAATGCACACTTGATGTTTTGTAGGGATTTGATTCGACCACTTAAGATCCCTGATAGGGTATATTGATCTTTTTGTATTTCTTGCTGACTTGGAAAAAATATCGAACGCGGCAAGAGGGTGCGAACTCTCTCGCCCTCTTCCACTGACAGATCTTGTTGTAACGTTTCTTCTATCATTTTTGCAATGAATTCAGGCAATTGATCGAGCACACGTTCTGCTTGATTACAAGCTTCATAGAATCCTTCGCGCTGTGCTTGTCTCAATTCAACGACGTCATCCTTGGTGATATCAAACAAGTCAGGAATCACTTGCCTCGGTAATATCGGATACACCACTTCATCAAAGGGGACAAGATGCTTATAACCTGTTCTATCACATACGTCATGGGTGAATAACTGCTCTTTTTTTAAGTGAAACTGTGGATTTTGAAACGCGCCTTCATCGGCAGTTTGCCCACTAAATCCCACACCTAAGGTATTTCCCCAATCAACAATACACAATGTTAAAGAACCATCTTCTCCCTCAACATAACCGCTATTGGATAAATTGATGTTATTCACCAAATCATTATGTCCCAAAGCCAAGGCGATAAAATAAGCTTGTCCTAGAATTTTAGCCTCAGTTCGAGTCAGGTTTAAGTCTTTAAACGTAGGTGCAAGATGGGTCTTCCAGTAGTCTGATGTTTTTGCTACGGCCAACAAAGGATGCTCTGACAAAAATTCATGAAATGACGCAACTGCTCGTGACATTAAAAACGGCCTCTGCTGCTGTACAAAGCAATAATCTTCTGGACAAACCAATAATGGCCCCATAATGGCCTGGGCTATCCGAGAGGCCAAAACCTCTAAAGTCGTATTCACGAGAGTCACTTCTTGTACGTGCGTGACATATGTGTCGATTTGCGACTGCAGTTGTCTATATGAGTGATGATCTTTTGGAGATAAGCTTTGAATGTACTGTCTTGTACTATCATCTTCTGGTGTTTCTGTATAAGGATTAAAAATAGCATCTGGTAGCAACGCCTGTCTTTCTTCTTTTAAACGACTCAATAGCGGGTCGTTTAAAAATATACCTGCAATTTTTCTAGGTCTTGCTTCTTTCAAGTAATATTCAACGCCTTTTTCGTCTTCATAAATGGTGTTTTTAGAAGTGCCTGATAATGCATGTGAGGGTTCTTTGATTTTCAATTTTAAAGAGAGATCTCCAGTCAACTCGATAGCTTTTCCTTCCTCGTATACCTTTATAGTCCACATAAAGAACATCCTTGTGATGATGATTTATAATATGAACTACTATCGGATCATTAATCAATAGGTTGGTTTTAGATAACGACCCTAGGTATGTCGCTCCATTGAGTTGTATAGCAGGGTGATTTCATTTGGCGTCTCATTGACCAAGGTTGGAGACTACCAACTGCCGCAAGATAGACGGTATCTCGGCCATATTTCTGATTAATGGCATCAAACACCGAGAGTATTTTTTCAGATTTTTGTAGTAATTCCGTACTGAGTTGGTTGAACAAATCCATTTGACGATATGTTTTGTCGGTTAAATTGCTCACTAAGACCCCTACTTTTTGATAGTGTATGCCTGGCTGATAGATTTTTTTAAGACAAAATTTAGCGGTTGTGATCAAATGGCGCAAATCATCTGTACTCTGAATCAACTGATAATCAATCGCGTTATGATACTTTGGTAAATCTTGCCGAAATCGACTGGACTGCACA
>DAHWEW010000157.1:0-5290 GCA_027326225.1 Legionellaceae bacterium | reverse complement strand
GTCCTGATGTTCGATAATTTTCTGTAAGGTGGGTAAATCATTTTTCATCACTGATAAGTTAATCTGAGCCCAATCAGGTAAAACATTATTCATGTAATAGGCTTTGAAGAAAGAAAGTAGTGCCTCATCATTTCGAGGTACTATCCAATTTAATACAATATTTGTATCTTCATCTGTGCTATTCCCATTTAAGAGCGCACTGAGATAAGTGACTTGATCTGTTCCAGAAACCATATAAGGAGCAACTTGACTCAGCGCTCTCAGTGTTTCACTATCCGGACCGCTGGCACTCACTTTTGTCTCATTTTGAAACCAAAGGGCGCGCCATACTTCATAAGCTTCTTCGTCTAAGTTTGCGCGAATTAAAAGCTTGGCATAATCAATCCAGACTTGGCTTTTTTGCAGATTTTGTAAAAGATGCATTTGATAGATGATAAGAGCCACAGGATAGTTGTTCAATTCATCAAAACCCTCGGCAAAAGCATGCCACAATAAGGGATCTTGCCATTGAAAACGCTCATTAAGTCGTTCCATGAGAGCCTTAATCGATGGATACTCCCCGTTGTCTAAGAATAACCACAATAAATCAGAACTCAACTGAAGCAATTTAGGTTGGGTGATAACGCCTTCAGCCAATATATATTTTTGTAAAGATGGAACACCGAATTGTTTACACAATAAGGCAAGTGTTTGCCAATACTGTAAATTCTTTTCGGCAATGCTTCTGTCTTTGGCAGATAATTGAATGAATAAATCGTTTAGGGTTTGCCATTTTTTAAGCTCTACCGCCATAGAGAGGGCTGATGAGAAAAAAAGTGGCTGATGAAAGGATGACCAACCCAGCATACTATAGAATAAAGCAAGATTTGGTTGACTCACACGCTCTAGTTCGATGAGACTCACTAAACTCGAACTGTCTTTTAATTGATGTTGATAGCCTAGAATGGCGAAAGGCCTATCATTAATCATCCAGGCTAATTGCGCTAGTGTTTGCCAAAAATCATCATCTGTCTTTTTTGCGAGCGGGATCCCTTGTTTTAAGATGGCCACTGCCTGCCGAAATTGTTTCCGAGAATAATAGATCACCGCCTCAGCCATGACACTTTTGAGATTAGGCCCAAACATTTTATCTATTTTTTGCCATGTTTTTAAGGCAGCGTCCCAATCACCAAGGTCACTTTCAATAGAAGCTTCCATCTCAAAAGCAGCTCGACTAGGATGTGATTGATTCAAGGTTTGTAAGGTCAATAACGCTTTATGAGGTTCATCATTTCTATTGAGCGCATCTGCCAATTCTAGATATGCGTATTGATCACTTGGTACTTTCGTTAAGTATAAATTTAATAGAGTAACTAAAACCCTATCATAACCAAACAATTTCGCGGTGGATATGGCTTGTTTCATCGTATTGAAATTCTGTGTATGCTTAGCCACATAAAGCCACTCTGTCATCGCCGTATCATCTTCACTTAACCAAGTTGCTGTTTGGGCGAGATGTTGATGCCATGTGAGATCATGAGGATTTTTAGCCACAGCTATCTTAGCTAACTCATAGGCTTTTCTGATATGTGAATTAAAGATCAAGGTTTTATAAGCCAGTTGATAGGCCTCTTCATCATAGGGCCTGTTCTTGAGATTCGTAAACGCACTCGCCTCAGTAGATAACTCATTACTCCCTTGAGTTGAGGACGCATAGGTTAATGGCATCCATTTAACGGAAGATGTCGCAATGAGTATTGAGGTCAGATAAGATAAGACTATCCCTGTTTTATTCATGTTTATCAGAAGGTTCGAATTCTAATGCAGCTAATGCATATTTCTCAGCCAACAGAGCATCATTTGCAGCAATCGCCAATCGAGATAAAAATAGTAAAAATTTCCGATCTGCAATGATGGTCTTTGGCAAATGTTGTGCAATGGATAAAGCCTCCTTCACTTGATTTCCTGCCCATAATGCTTGCAATGCCTTCATGGCATAGTGCCTTCTTTGAGATAGATTAACCGACTTCTGGTATGCTGCCCAATAAAATTTTGCACTCATCGCCTCATCATTATTTTGCATGGCAATACTTGCGCCTTCTGATAGCTCTTTTGGCGTGGTTAACTCATTTTTTCCAAGTAACAACTGATAGATTTTTAAAGCAATTTCTGGCTTTCCTATCCCTAAACTATCATTTGCAAGAAGTGTGAGTTGTCTGGGATTGAGAGGTACAGACAAAAGACTCTTCGCCTTTTCTCTTAATTGTCGTAACCCATTGATCCTACTTTCAGTATTTGGTTTTGTTTCATACGCTTCATAACGAATCATCAAATAATCTAGCCAGGAAAGCTCCGCTTTTGTCATTGGAGTAACCAAGGAGTTTGTCTCTTTTAAAGACATTAAATGACGCTTTGCTTCCTGTAACTGCCCCATCCCCATTTCCTGCTCTATTAAAGCGAATAAAATGTCTTTGTTTTGTGGGTATTGTTTAAAAAACGCCTGCAAGTAGCTTAATGTCACCGCAGAAGGTGTATTTTCGGCCAATGACACTTGTAATAAATGACGAGGAAAAAAAGCGAAGAACGCAAACAAGACAACGGCTATGAAACCCAAAAACTCTGTCTTGGAAAAAAAGGATATAACGGGTTGTGTATCATCCGCAATTAATATGAATTTCATCAACATCCTTTTGAGAGGTATAACTGATTGTTTTATCCTTATTTTGTTTGGCATGCAATGGCGCATTTGCAGAGACTTGGCACTGCTGAACATTAGCTAAGGTGAATGCTAAAGGCATATACCCTTTCAGGTTAATGACCAACTGATGCAAAGTCCTACTAAACCCTATCACGCGAGCATTCGCCTCGACAAGATATGGCTCTTTTGGCTTTTCTTGTTGATAGGTTAATACGGTGGTGCGATGAGGACCTAAATGAACATAAATGCCCTCTTGGTTTTCTTGAAATCCTACAACATTTTGACTCTTTTGCACATTAGGGTACCCCAAAGAAGGAAGAGATCGAAGCTCTCTTAAATCACCTTTAGAATAAATAATCCATTGAGCATTTCTTTTAAAAAGTGAAATGGTCTGATAATCCAACACCTTTTTTATATACTCTGAAATATAAATATTCATCACGGGCTGTGAAAGAGCCCAGTGATACACTTTAACAAGTGCATCTAAAGAAGCAGGATAACTGGCAGAATAGATATGAAAATAGAGATCGATGGGCTTAAAGCGACGAGGTTTATTGGTTAATTGTAACGTTTGAATCACTTTCTCAAAGCCATACAGAGGTCCTTGAAGACCATTCATATAATAGAAATCCATTTCTATCGGAGCAAACACTTGATAATAAGACCCAATATCCATACCCATGGGTTGAATGCCAGTCAGTGAAGGGTGTTGAAAATCAATATATGTATCATTAACGCCATTAATGTTTAACAAATGATTCTGATAAGAAATTTCAAGGGCTTTTGCGCTAGGATTAGCCATACCAGACCAAAAGAGAAGCTTACATTTTTTATCAGGGGGCGCCAGCTTTTGATTAATGAAATCTACAGAGCCGACAATTTCGGTGTCCAAATTAAATTGATAATGCGGAATTTCGAGGCTATAGCTTTCTGCACTCAGCGTCTCATGGATTTTGTCATAGTCTTGCCAAGAGAAGGGATGAGAAAAGGTATGTGAAGCGATTTCTACCCAAGGCAATTTAAAGATACTCTTGGCAACCTTCATCAGTTTGGGTGATTCTTTGGGATGAACGCCGTGGGGGCCTATTTCTCCAGTAATCACGGACACACTGGTTGGAATTTTGAATCGTTTTAAAATCTTATCTCGTAACTCAATTGCTGCGATTTTACCACCAATCCATTTTGCAGGATAAGTAAATCCATCCCCATCAATATGGACAGTCATCAATCTTCGACCATTTTCAGTGGTGATAACGGGGGTTGGAAAATCTTCTAAGCGTAAGGCTTGATGAAAAAATGTAAAGGGATTGATGATCCAAAAAGCAAACGTATTAGGTAAATACTGAAGAAAATTAGGTGCCAGTACATACCCTCCCCAAGAGGTAAGAGCCACTGCATCTTCTGTTTGCCCTGCGCTATTTTTAAATTGCAATAAAACCTGGCTATCATTTGCTTTCAAAGGAGAAAAATCATAGGGCGTCTTGGTTGGGTTGGTTTCAAATCCGATGAACTTAGCATCCATTTTAGTTATTTGTAGAGAGGAATCGGTATTTTGAACTGGTGCAACGCTCAAATTCCATTTCGCTAAGGCCTCATCCTCTAGAGGAACCACAAAATTGTTAAGAAATACCACCGGAATTTTAGCTTTTATCTGCTTTTGCAACCATTCGAGAAGGTAAGCATTTTCGATATTCGGTTCCTCCAATCGCACAATAATCCCTGCATATTCCTGACTCAAATCCCCCAAGGGCAGCAACTTTTTATCTTTTAAATTGAGATACTTTGGCAGATATCCCATATATTCTAGAATGGTACCCATATCACGCAGATCGGCAATATTTCGCATGGGTAAGTCATGTTTTGTATTAAATAACAGCAGTATTTGTCGAAGGATTCGACCTTTTGGGATGTAAAAAGCTTGTAATGTACGGTCTGTTATCCAGGGAATCAATCCTTGTTTCTCCAGACTTTCTGTGAGTTTTGGTGCTTTATCTTTTTCACTAGGAGGAAGGTAATCAATGACAATAATGGGTAAATCCATTTGTTTTAATTTATCAATCTCCTCTGTCAATTGTTTGGTATCTTTGGCACTGGTTGCTTCATAGGCTTGTTTTTGTTGATTCCAGGCATGATATAACGATTCAATGACCACATAATTAATATCAGCTTGGGCTTTTGGCAATAATTGAAACCCTCGGTTTAGCATGATTTTCGCATCAGGGTGACGACTTTTTATTTGGTGAATCAAAGACACGATGCTATCGATTTGCTGTTGTTGCAATTTTGGATCATGTACGGCCAAATAATAGGAATCAAGTGTGTCTAAAAAAAACCCACGGTAACCTTTTTGCCATAAGGGTTCAATCAATTCATTGAGAAAAAAGGTTTGCCATTTTTTCTGCGTTTGATCAATGACCTTATTATTATTCCAAGCTACATTCTTCCCAATCACCCACTCGGGAAGGATCTCTTTTTCATAAGCAACCCCGTGACCCACTTCCCCAACAGAGACATAGGCAAAAGGTTGGCTAATGGTGTTGCAATAGTCTTTCGGATTCAAATTAGAATAGGGATCGACAACAACCAGATCATACATACACAGTTCTGCAATTG
>DAHWEW010000156.1:0-5380 GCA_027326225.1 Legionellaceae bacterium | reverse complement strand
ATCGCATACGTAGCCATTTGTGACCCGCTACACAAACCATACAAACTGGCCATGTTTACAATATGGCCCGGATGTTTTTGCTCAAACATATGGGGTATAAACGCTTGTATACCATGAATCACGCCATACAAGTTAACATCCAAAACCTGTCGGATTTGATCGATTCGCTGCTCCCAAATAGGTAGAAGAGGCCCAATCACGCCAGCATTATTGATGAGTAAATCCACCCGGTTAAACTGCTGATAGACTTGTGTTGCTAAAGCCTGAACATCTGTCAGTGAAGACACATCACATTGGACTCCCAAAACCTGAGCGTCAAAATCGGTGCGTAACTTCGCAACTTGCTCATTCAGGGACTCTGCCATCACATCAGCCATAACCACATGCATACCATCGCGTAAACAAGCTTTGGCCAAAGCCAAGCCAATCCCACTCGCAGCGCCCGTAATGACTGCTATTTTTCTATTTTCAATCATGAGTCACAGAAGATATATCTCAAATGAGAAACAATATGCCTATTAAGATTGCTCATTAATCAGAATCACATCCTGTGCTTTCAAACCTTTAGGTCCTTTATCTAAAACATAAGTGACGGCATCATTTTCATGTAAGGTTTTAAACCCAGCACCTTGGATATCTTTGTAGTGAACAAATATATCATCACCATTTTCATTGATAATAAAACCAAACCCTTTTTTTTCATTAAACCATTTTACATGTCCATTTTCTCTTTGCGACATTTCGCTTTTCCCCTTTTCATTCAGAGTTTAATCTAAGATGACCTCAAACATTGTATATTCTTTTCATACAGACTATGAGCAATCTCATTCTTTGAGCTACAATGCTTCGAACAACTTCATTAGCATAACAGTTTTTTATTGATTGTTAATGATTTTTTTAAAAACTAACGTAGGTGACTTTCATAAGGCCTATTTTTCACGCAATGTGTCTCTATTAGATGTTGAGGATCAATGATGGATAAAGCAAAAGAAGCTTTTATTCGGTTAGCTCTAGAGTGTCATGTATTAAAATTTGGGGAGTTTACTCTGAAATCAGGACGAATCAGCCCTTATTTTTTTAATGCAGGTTTATTTTACCAAGGGAAAGCCCTTCATCAAATCGGACAATTTTACGCCCAAACTTTAGCAGCGCATCTCACCGATTTTCAACATTTGTTTGGACCCGCCTACAAAGGCCTGCCTTTAGCAACTGCCACAGCCATTGGATTAGCAGAAATGGGAATCGATGTCACAGTCACCTTTAATCGTAAGGAAGCAAAAACGCATGGCGAAGGTGGTCTTTTGATTGGAGCACCATTAACAGGTAACACCGTCATCATTGATGATGTCATCACTAGAGGTACCGCATTTCGCGAATCGCAACAATTGATTCGTGAATATGGAGGACATTTAACAGCTGTAGTCATTGCCTTAGACCGTTGTGAAAGAGGTGTGACCCAACATTCGACCCTGTCAGAGATTCAAGAACAAGGGATCCATGTCTTTTCCATCATCACGCTTTTTGATTTGATTGATTATCTCAGTCAACAGGGAGAACATAAGCAAGTGAAACATCTTCAAGCCTATCAGGAGCAATATGGGTGTATTTAGATAGCGAATACTCGCGTTCTGAGCGGGCCCGTTCAGAACGGAGTTTTTCCAAACTCCAGTATTCAACAAACCCTAATATCCAGCAATATCAATCGTTTTCATTTTTAAATGAAGTGTCTTGCCATTTCTCATCACAGTTAAGTTAATTTTTTCGCCAATTTTAATGTCAGTCAAGAGATGATAAAGCGCATCATAGTTATCAACAGGATGACCATTGAGCGCTACAATCACGTCCCCTAAAATAACACGCCCCCAACCGTCACGCTCTGTACCTCGTAATTTTGCATAGGCAGCCGGTGTATCTGGCAAAACTTCAGCAATCAATATTCCTTTTTTCACCCCCAAACGCAAAGCAATGTTAGGTTCAACGCGTTGAATCCCAATCCCGGCGAGCACCACCCTACCGTTTTTAATGATCTGCTGTACAATACGGGCAATATCATCAGCAGGGACTGCAAACCCAATGCCCGCTGATGATCCGGATTGTGAGTAAATAACCGTATTTAGGCCAATTAACTTTCCAGAACTATCGAGAAGTGGGCCTCCTGAATTCCCTGGATTAATAGAGGCATCGGTTTGAATCATATCGCGGATCTTAATGCCTGCAATTCCTGGCACTTGTCGGCCAAGCGCTGAAATCACACCAACTGTTAAACTGTGATCGAGTCCAAAAGGATTACCAATAGCAATCGTCTTCTGACCCACCAATAATTCATTAGTCGCTGCAATTTCAAACGGAGTAAATGATTTTAATAGGGTCAAAGCTTTAGGAGAGGTTATCTGCAAAACCGCAATATCTTTACGAGGTTCAACCCCAATGACTTTGGCAGGTACGGTGACATGTCCAATACTCACTGCTAATTTATCAGCACCGTGAATCACATGAAAATTGGTCACCACGTGGCCTTTATCATCCCAAATAATACCAGATCCCGCACCTGCTGGTACTTGTGAACGCTCAAATGAACGATTAACAACCGTGGTCATTCTATGAACATATACAACCTTGGGCGAGGCCTTTTGAAACACTTCAATGGTGTTTCTTTCATTAGGTAACAAATCATCTAATTTTGCAGCCTGTACAGGGAGAACGAACCACAAGAAAGCGCTTAAAATCAAAATGGTCTTTTTCATCATCATAGTCATTTAAAATGGAAATAAGGCCTATATTATGTACCAATAAAGTGCATAATGACAAATTTATCTGTTTTTTATTTAGCCCTTTTTAAAAATGAGTTCAAAAACGTCGTCTTTGCGAATGAAGAGAAGCAATTGATCGCTTTTCAATTGAAATTGTGAGCTGCTTCGATAACGCTCGAAAAGACGGTTTATTAGTCAATTTTATAAAAAAGGCCAAAGTCCAACCTAGGGCAATGTCATCAATTAGTTTTTCGAGGTGAAAACTGAGCTAATTGGCCTAACTTAAATGAATCCATCGAGATCATTTAATATTGGGGTTTCGACCGATACCCAAATTGATTTCTAGAGTAGATATCTATATCCTATTCATTTTGAGGTTTTATTCGTCAAACATGAAAGCAATCAAGCAAGTATCCCTGATCTTTATTTTATTCATCATCATCACGTTCGCCATCCTATGGGCGCTGACTAAAACAGTAACACCCAATATGGTCAAGGACATGATGAGCGAGCGCCTCAACCTCTTGACTCATGAACAAAGTCATATTGAAGGGAACGTATCTTGGTACCTTTTTCCAAGACCAGGTATCAAAGTGACCAATGTTCACGTTGGTGATAAAAATCCTTTATCTCCATATAGCCTTCAGATTGATAAATTACTGTTTCATTTACAAATAACCCCTCTTCTCAGAGGTCACTTGGTATTTAATGAATTAAATATAGATGGGTTTAAAATCAACGTAATACCTTCTTCATTGCACTCAAAAGATATCAAACTTGCCCCCGTGATTGAAAAAAATAGGACGAAAAACGAGCTTCTCGACCATTTTGCTCTTGAGCATTTATTATTGACCCATGGAGAAATGACGCTCATTGATCCTCAACGTAAAATCATCTTGAGTAAGCTACAAATCGGCGCAAATCAAGTCAATATGAACCAGCATGCTTTTCCCATACAGCTCAAAACAACACTCACGTTGATCACAGCTCAAAATAAAATGAAAACATCTGTCAACTATAAAGGGAAAATACAGCTGAGCAACCTATCACTCAATGAACCTCTTTTTGTTTTACAAAAGGCCATCATGGAGGGTCAATTGCAGCTCCAAAATGTGCGATTTAATCAATTTAAAATGACTAGAATCATTGCCAATCTTCAAAAAAACCGAGATGAATTAACCTTAAACCCAATGAATATACTGCTGTACTCTGGAGAGTCAGTAGGAAACTTATCCTATCAATTTGACTCAAAAAAACTTTTCATCAATCAAACTGCGTCTCATCTGATTGCCGCTCAACTGTCCAAAGATCTGTTTGATAAACCATTGGTGAAAGGCTCTTTGGATTTTACCCTTCATGCAACCACCCAATTTTCGGAGGGTGAATGGCTGAATCATTTATCAGGAAATGGGTATTTAACCATGAGAGATGGTATACTGTATGACATTGATTTAAACAAATTAATGAATGAAACTCAGCTTGCAATTCACTCACTGCTTACTCAAGAAAAAAAGATCATTCAATTGGCTTTGCAAAAACCATTATTTGACAAAACATTGTATCAAAATGGCAATACGCCTTTTGAATTACTGAATATTCAGTATCACCTAGATGAAGCCAAAATCATCAGTGATTCTCTTCTATTTCAAACAGATCATTTGCAAATCAAAGGTCATGGGAGTATCCATTTGAATACCCTCACACAAGATCTGAAACTATTTGCAAAAATGCGACAAAATAGTTCTTTTGATATCATCCAGAAATTATTTGGCGGTACTTTTCCCATCACAGTTACAGGCACGCTAGATAATCCCATTGTTTCACCTAATAACAAAGAATTAGAACCAATTATCTTAGGATATGTGTTAAAAAATACAGTGGAAAAACCCGTCAAAGAGGTGAAGCAGGAACTACAAAATATATTTTCCTACAAAACTGAGTAACTCTCGCAGCGGGCTACTCTGTTTTCTAGGAAAATCCTAGTTGAAGGATTTTCTATGCATGAATTTTCAACCCCATTGCTCAACTGGTACGACCGTGAAGGACGTCACGATTTGCCTTGGCAACATCCCAAAAGCGCCTATAGAGTTTGGGTTTCTGAAATCATGCTACAACAAACCCAAGTCAAAACCGTCATCCCTTATTTCAACCGTTTTATTGGAGCATTTCCAGATATCAAAGCACTGGCCATGGCCTCTTTAGATGAAGTATTAGCTCTTTGGTCAGGACTTGGTTATTATAGTCGAGCTCGTCATTTGCACCATACTGCAAACATAATTGACTCACAATTTGAAGGAAAATTCCCTGAGGATATTCATCAATTAATCAAACTTCCAGGCATAGGACCGTCAACAGCCGCAGCCATTGTATCGCTCGCTTACAATCAGCACGCCGCTATTTTGGATGGCAATGTGAAGCGTGTATTAAGCCGATATTTTTTAATAGGCAACATAGAAAAACCTAGGTCTGATCAACAACAACTATGGCACCTTGCAAATCTCTGTATGCCAAAAGAAAGATGCGCTGATTACACACAAGCTGTCATGGATCTGGGGGCCACTTGCTGCACAACGAAACAGCCTCAATGTGAACGATGTCCATTACAACAAACTTGTCTCGCTAAAAAATAT
>DAHWEW010000155.1:0-5410 GCA_027326225.1 Legionellaceae bacterium | reverse complement strand
AGCACGCTATCTGTATGCCGCTTATAGATTAGACAACAATGAATATAATGGTCGAACAAAACTGCAACTCGTCCTCACAGCTATTGAAGCCATGCCTACGTTAGGCTAACAAGGAAATTGCTATGCAATTGCACCGCTTTTCTGAAGTTTACTCTATGAATCAGCATTTTTCAGAACAGATTGCACTCATTTTACAGCGGGCGATAGAGGAGAGAGGGTGCGCGTATCTTGTTGTTTCAGGCGGTAAGACCCCGAGGGCTTTATTTGTCTTATTGTCTCATGTTGCCATAAACTGGTCTCTTGTTACGATTATTTTGGCAGATGAACGTGATGTAGCCACGACCTCAGAAGACAGTAATGAATACTTAGTGAAAACGTATTTTTTACAAAATCAAGCTGCAAAAGCCCATTTTATAGGCCTAAGGAGTGATCTAGAATCGCGTTCCGAGCGTTTCATAGACATTCAAACGAAAATTGCAGCGCTCCCTCAATGTGATATCGTTATTTTAGGGTTGGGTGAGGATGGACATACAGCCTCTTTGTTCCCTGGGAGTCAAGGTATTTTTCTTGGTTTATCAGATCATCCTGCACAGGATGTGGTGGAAATTATACCTACTGAGGCGCCTTTTATACGGTTCTCCTTAACAAAAAAGAGATTACAGAACACCCGGCATCTTTTTTTACATATCATAGGTCAAACAAAATTGTCAGTCCTTTATCAAGCAGAAGCGCTGATGGATGCTAATAAGATGCCTATATGTGCGTTTATGGGCGATGCAAAACCTGAATTGCAGGTGATGTTCGCGCCTTGTTGAGGTGTCGCGGATGAATTGCTTGCCTGCTTGGGTTCTTCTTTCGCGTCATCCCTCAGTAGCTCAGGATGTCGGTGCTAACGGACAAGAGCAAAATCAATGAACGTTGACTGGGGCCTGTCACCGAACCTAGATTAGGTCTAGGAGCGGTGAGTATTTGGCAATCTAATTGCTGGCTCCGGTTTGTATTCTTCGTCGAAAGAAATTTCTTAAGAAGTAGATGATCATCCCAACAAGAAACCATGAAAATAGCATACTTCCTAATCCATGACTCATGAATAAACTAGTGATTAGGCTGCCTAGGAGGAGGCCTGTGAGTGTGCCGCGCCATCGATTGTGGTTCAATCCTCTTGTTGCAGCAGATGGGGTTTTAGATGCTTGTCGAGATTGGGTGAACATCTGTTTGGAGCGAAACATCCCAAAACCACCACGACCAGAAAATCCTCTGGCAGAAGCTTCGTGGATGGTTAGACTAAAAGCACTGACAATAAGAAGAAGCGTAATGATGAGTTGTCTCATGATGAAGTCCTGATGATGAGTAAATGTGTCATTATAACTGAATTCATATAGAAATAGCAGGCCAAAAAGAATATGATTGAAAACGGTCGCGACTCGGTGTGACTGACCATTATGCTTGAGATTATTACTGTGAACATCAGAAGACTAAGACAAAACCTCCTTTTTTTAATCGCGGCCTTTTACGTTCACTTTATTTCAGCAGCAAGCCATCACCCACAAACGTTTTTAAAAGAAGTTCGTGGAAAACCTCATGAAGGAGAGAAGATTGTGGAGCACTATTGTGCTCTATGTCATGCATCAAATCCTATGATTCAGGTAGGTGCCCCGCGAATGGGTCAACCTCTTGACTGGGCCCCTCGAATGAAGCAAGGTCTAGAGGTTTTAATAAAGC
The DNA here is from genome assembly GCA_027326225.1 of Legionellaceae bacterium. GTDB lineage: Bacteria > Pseudomonadota > Gammaproteobacteria > Legionellales > Legionellaceae > DAHWEW01. The sequence continues at coordinate 3,688 of DAHWEW010000155.1, read as the reverse complement.
ATACCGATGAAGGTTTAAATGCCATGCCTCCTCGTGGGGGATGCTTTGAGTGTAGCGATGAACAATTGAAACTGGCGGTCCTTGCACTCTTACCAAAAGGCACAAAAAACAGCACACCAAAAGACCTTGAAGGCAAATAAAAAAGCACAAAGTATAAAAAATTTATAAAAAACCCTAAACCTATTAGCAATCTTCCCGATACATAAGAAAAAAGAGGGAGGATTAACTGTGAAAAAACAACTATTGTTGATACCAATTTGTGCATTAACGGCATCCTGTGCATCTATGGATAATTCAGTGCCAATCGTAGATGACGGAGGATATACTCACTATACCAAGAGTATGGAAGCAGATAACAAGGGTAGCAATTATTTCCCTGAAAAGCGTCCTGCAACAGGTAGAAAGGTATTTGTTTTCGACCCTAAAGCCACAGCATGGGCAGCTTATGATGCTCAAGGTAACCGAGTAAAAACCGGTAGTGCATCTGGCGGTAAAGACTTTTGTGATGATGTGAATCGTCCTTGCCATACCGTAACAGGTACCTTTAGTGTCTATTCGAAAAAAGGGGAGGATTGCACCTCGAATGAATTCCCGATAGAAACGCACGGAGGTGCTAGAATGCCTTATTGCATGCACTTTCATGGCGGATATTCAATCCATGCAGCTTATGAAGTACCCGATTATAATGCTAGCCATGGATGCATCCGAGTATTGCCAAGTGCGGCTAAGTGGCTGAATGAAGATTTTGTTAATATAGGCACCACAGTGATTGTGAAACCTTATAGTTAACAAAACATCATCAAGACTCATCTCACTCAGTTGAGATGAGTCAACCAAACATCACCGTCTTTTGTAGTATTTACTAATAAGTTCACACGCTCTCTTAAGGTAGATAAAGATGAATGATCTCCTTCTGATAAGAGCGCCTCAGAAATAATAGCTCCCACTTCTTTGAAATGGGAGGCCCGATATCCACGAGAAGTGGCCCATGCTGTTCCTAGGCGAAGACCATTTGCTTCAGACATTTTAGGCGAGGTATCTGTAGGTAGGGTCTGTCTGCTCGTGAGTATTCCAATTTGCTCGAGACGTTGTTCAGCAGTTGTGCCATTGATGCCAAAGGCATGTTTCACATCAAGTACAACATAATGTTTATCTGTCCCACCTGTTAATAATATTTCTGGAAATTGGACAAAAGAATCCGCTAATGTTTTTGCATTGATCAACACGTGTTCTGCATAATCTTTGAATTGAGGTGTTTGCGTGTGGATGAGTGCTTGTGCAGCGTCAGCAATTTTTCGTACAGAAAAACTGGATTGAGTGCCTGGGTGTACTGCTTTATCAATAGCATCGGCAAGCTCCTTTCTGCAAAGAATGGTGCCACCAAAAGGGCCTCTTAGCGTTTTATCAAGTGACATGGTAGCGACATCTGCCTGTGGAATAGGATTCGGAATCACTTGACCCGCAATCAGTCCTGCCTCATGAGATAAGTCAAACATTAATTTTGCCCCTACACTATCGGCAATGGCACGTAAACGTTCGCTATCAAAGAGCCTAGGGTAGGCAGAGGAGCCACAGATAATCAACTTAGGTCTAAATTGTTGTGCTAACTCTAGTGCATGGTCATAATCAATGAACCCATTTTCTCTGGTGCCATAAAAATGAAACTGATATGCTCGACCGGAAAAATTGATTTTAAGTCCATGAGTTAAATGACCACCCGCTTTGAAACCAAGAGCAAGAACCGAATCTCCCGGGGAGAGTAACGCATGATATACTGCCTGATTGGCTTGACTACAAGAGTGTGGCTGTAGATTTGCATGTTCAGCACCAAATACTTGACAGGCAGCCTGCTGTGCTAGACGCTCAATTTGATCATGGAGATAAGCGCCTGCAAACGGTCTTTTTTCCAACAATCCTTCTTGGATCATATACCCAGAATAAGGGGGATGATTGGTGATATCTTTAGGAATGGCATTATCACTTGCAATCAAGTTGATGACTTGATTCTCTTGTCGTGATAACTGTGCGCCAAAATCACGTAATTCATTCTGCATGATTGACCATTGATTACCGTTCATAAATCCCCCTAAAATGAATTTTGATTTGGATAAAATTGTGATGTATTTGATGCGTAAAAACTAGAGAAAACATACAGGAATATAGTATTATATCCGATTATATTTTATTTAAAAATAGCACGGAAAATTAATAAAATGCCTCAGATTAGATTTGAAAAAGTTGCTTGCGGATATACAACCACACTTTTTCAAAATGTAACGTTGACGATTGGCGAAAATGATAGGATTGGCATTGTCGGAAATAATGGATCTGGTAAATCAACTTTCTTGCAATGTATGGCTGGGATCATTGAGCCACAAGAAGGAAGAATTATCTGCCCTAAAGGCGTTCGGTTTGGATTCATCGAACAATGTATCCCTAAACATTTATATGATATGAATCTCTATGATGTCATGAGTGATGCGATTCCAAGCTATGATAAAAATGATATGGCTTGGAAAGTAGATGTCACGCTTGATCACTTTAAAGCGCCCTCGGCGCTTCGAAAAAAATCAGTCAAAGAATTGAGTGGGGGATGGCAACGCCTTGCTTTATTGGGACGAGTGGCCTTAAGTCATCCAGATATATTATTGCTAGATGAACCTACTAATCATCTAGATCTTGGAAAGATTATTCTATTAGAACAGTGGTTAAATGAACAAGTCTACGATATCCCAATAGTGGCTATCAGTCATGATCGAAATTTCCTAGCGAATTGTACGAATAAAACGTTCTTTCTGCGAGGCAAAGAAATCACGGAGTATCGCTATTCATATGCTCGAGCAAAATCACTGCTTCTGGAAGACGATGAAGCTTCAATTGCACGTCGAGAAAAAGAAATAAAAGAGATGAACAGACTGAAAAAAAGCGCCCATGAACTTCGTCAAGTTGGAATCAACAACTATAGTTCTGCTGCCTTAAAAAAATCCATTCAAATTGCCAAAAGAGCTGAAGGAATTGAAACACAATTAACGCATGTTCATGTCGATGAAAAAAGAGCAATAAAACTGAGTAATAGCGGTATATATGCAAAAAAAATAATAGGTCTTCATGATGTTGATATTTGCACACCAGATGGCACTCTTCTATTTCATATTGATACCCTTGATATCATGCAAGGAGAGCGACTCATTATTTACGGACCAAATGGCAGTGGAAAATCGCAATTTTTGAAATTGCTCCATCAAGCAAGTCAACAAATTGATAAAGCAAAATCACAAGGAATTTCAATCACTCCAACCGTTAAATTAGCTTATATTGATCAGCATCTCACTCATTTACCTCTTGAAATGACATTACATGATTATTTTAATCATGAGCAATCCCTTGGTGATCAAAAAACAACGAGTGTATTGGTGAGTGCTGGCTTCCCACTTTCCATTCAGAAAACCAAACTATCTGCGTTAAGTCATGGTCAAAGAACGCGTATTGCCTTCTTAAATTTACATTTATCGCAGCCTAACTTTTATGTGATGGATGAGCCAACAAATCATTTAGATATAGAAGGTCAAGAACAACTTGAATCAGAAATCATTGAGCAAGGTTGCGGATCGATTGTGGTGTCTCACGATCGCGTGTTCTCAAGCAATATTGGCACAACATTTTATATGATAGAAAACAAAAAACTGAA
>DAHWEW010000154.1:0-5492 GCA_027326225.1 Legionellaceae bacterium | reverse complement strand
TATTTTTTGCTCTAGCTACAGCCCCATCAATCACATCACAACTGGCTGCCACAAGAAACAATACAATGGTGGCCACATACACATGGAGGTATGAACAAAATACCGCAAGAGCCGCAGACAGCAACGAAAGAATCGTATAAAAGGCAGCAGGAAAAGGCAAATGCTTCGCAAAAAAAGAACCTATTGCCATAGAAATTTTTTTCCATATCTCGAATTTTTCTTTAATCATAAGACACACCAAAACTGTGATGGAATAAGAAGACAGTCACAACAAATGCAATCATGGCATAGATAATGCCAAAGAATACATCCATGACATAATGAAATCTGCCATAAACAGTACTCACTATCAATCCAATACAGATAGGAAAAAGAAAGTAAAAAAGAGGCGTATTTAAATAGTACGTGATCAATATGATGACAAAGGCCACCGCAGTATGCCCGCTCGGAAAAGCAGTACCATCTGTCGAACCCGCTTCTAGGATGACATGGACCACTTTAAAAAAAAATCCATGGCTTCGACTATCTTTCATCTTTTCAAAAATATTTCTTGGTCCAAATACTGGCATAAATCCATGAGTTAGAAAACACGCAAACATAACGAACAGAATCGAAAAGGTAGCAATGTAAAAAGGTAACATTTCATGCTTTAGATAAAAATACAGAGGCACACCATAAATCAAAAAAAAGTGACTGAGGTAACAAAAATGTAAAAACTCTGAAAGCCATTTATAGTTTGCTCGGTTTTGATGATGAATGTTCATAACGGCTGGAAAATATTTTTTTTCAAAATGAATAAAAGATGGATCTAAAGCTGGTTTGCCCAATGCTTTGGTGATTAATGCCGTTTCTCTATGCAATAAAGGTAATAAAATCAACGGGGTCCATTGATATAAAACCTCCAACGAAGGTTCAGAGATAGACATAAAATAGGGGAAAGATTCCCAAAGAATAATGCATCCATTCACAAATAAATAAAATGGCCTCGAACGATTGTTTTTATCTTTGGAAACCATAATAAAGCAACTGGTTCCTATCACATAAAGAATCACCAGTGCGTTCAACTCCAACATACCTGTCTTTCCTCATCCTTGCCTTCAATTTAAATTGAATTTTTTGGAGTTTCTTGCTAAATGTGCCATAGAGAATTCGATTCATCAAGATATACCGAAGACCCATTGAAAGCTAGTCCTCTATCACCACCCGCCAAGAAGTCCCTTTTGGACCATCTTCCAATTCAATGCCTAAGGTTAATAATTGCTTCCTAATGTCATCTGCAACCCCAAAGTTTTTATTCGCACGCGCATCTGTTCGTGCATTAATCAACTGTTTTATCATCTCCATTTCTTCCATCCCTAAACCCGATTGTAAAAAGGATTCAGGTGATTCTTGCATCAACCCGAGCGTGTTAGCAAGTTTGACAAGCGTTGCCGCAAGTAGGTTTGACTTGGTTTTATTGATTTCATGACTTAACTGAAATAGGACCGATAAAGCAACGGGTGTATTAAAATCATCGTTCATAGCGCGATTAAATAAGTCTACCCAATTCTCATCTATCTCATCTTGAGTGAGTGTTAACTCTTTGATGGATTGATATAGGCGCATTAAAGCACGACTGGCCAATTGCAAATTGTCATCGGAATAGTTCAGCGGACTACGATAATGGCTACTCAAAAGAAAATAGCGAATCACTTCTGGATGATGTTTTTTCAACACATCTTTAATGGTCAAAAAATTACCCGTTGATTTAGCCATTTTTTCATGATTGACTTGCAGCATGCCCACATGTAACCAATAACGAGCAAACGGCTTACCAGTAGCTGCTTCACTTTGGGCAATTTCATTTTCGTGGTGTGGAAATTGTAAATCAAGCCCACCCCCATGGATATCAAACTGCTCACCTAATTCATCCATGGCCATTGCTGAACACTCAATGTGCCAACCAGGTCGCCCATTCCCCCAAGGAGAGGGCCAACTAGGTTCACCAGGTTTTGCAGATTTCCACAAAACAAAATCGAGAGGCGAGCGTTTCTCCTTAACGACCTCTACTCTTGCACCTGCAAGTAACCCCTCTAAATCTTTATGAGACAATTTACCATAATCTTTAAAATTCGATACTTGATAGCAAACATCGCCAACATCACTCACATAGGCGTAACCTGCTTCTATCAAACGTTGAATTAAACACACAATCTCATCAATATGATCAGTAGCCCGTGGCTCATGATCTGGGGGAAGAATATATAAAGCCTCTGTATCTCTATTCATTGAATCAATATATTGCGTGGTTAACTCATGAATAGAAATACCCCGCTCTATAGCACGATTAATAATTTTGTCTTCAATGTCGGTGATATTTCTAACATAGGTCACTTCATAGCCAATAGAACGTAAAAAACGGACAATCACATCAAAAGAAACCATAGAACGCGCATGTCCTAAATGGCAATCATCGTAAACCGTGATGCCACACACATACATGCCAATTTTCTTGGCTTTGATTGGGATGAACTTTTCTTTGGTACGGGTTAATGAATTATAGATGTAAAGCATGCCCTTAAACCTTACTCCAGGTGTCTTTCAAATCAACCACACGATGAAATGCTCGCACAGTCCCCTCTTTGTCACATTGATTCACACAGTAATAGCCCAAACGTTCAAATTGAAATACTTTATCAAGTGGCTGTGAAATAAGCGCAGGTTCACACCATGCTTCTTGCTCTTTCATAGAGTTTTTATTGATAAATTGGAGAAAATCATCTTCGCTTAAAGGATTTGCCTCGGTAAATAACCTGTCATATTGATACACGGTGATAGGATGTGCAACTGTTTTTGAAACCCAATGGATCACACCTTTAACCTTTCTATCTTCAGGATTTTTGCCCAAGGTATTTTCATCATAAGTACAGCGTAACTCAACAACCTCGCCCTCTGAATTATGAATAACTTCCGTACAACGGATCACATAAGCATGTCTCAAGCGAACTTCCCCGCCTTTTGTAAGACGAAAAAACTTTTTGGGCGGATCTTCCATGAAATCACTACGCTCAATATAAAGTTCACGAGTAAATGGTAAAACTCTCGTCACTGAATGATCGTCTTGAGGATAAAACGGGGCTATCAGTTCTTCCACCTTATCTTCAGGATAATTGTCAATGACCACTTTTAAAGGTGTCAAAACACTCATCGCGCGAGGTGCAGTTTTGTTCAACTCATCGCGAACACAGGCCTCTAACAGTGTCATATCAATAACCGAATCACTACGAGAAATGCCAACCATCTCACAAAATTGGCGAATCGCATTTGGTGGATACCCACGCTTTCTCATCCCACACAATGTTGGCATGCGGGGATCATCCCAGCCATTCACCACCTGTTCTTCAACCAGCTGACGCAGTTTACGTTTGCTCGTAACCGTATGTGACAAGTTGAGTCGGGCAAATTCCGTTTGAATTGGTTTTGCATCCAAAGGTAAATGGTCAATCAACCAATCATATAATGGGCGATGATCTTGAAATTCCAAAGTACATAAAGAATGGGTGATTTTTTCTAATGCATCAGAAAGAGGATGGGCATAGTCATACATCGGATAGATACACCAATCATTGCCTGTACGCTGATGAGGAACATGTCTTATCCGATAAAGAACTGGATCACGCATGTTGATATTACCCGATTGCATATCAATTTTCGCACGTAAGACATGACTGCCATCACTAAACTCACCATCCTTCATCTTTTTAAATAAACTGAGATTTTCATCTTTGGAACGATGACGATAAGGGCTTTCACGACCAGGCTCTTGCAAGGTTCCTCGGTATTCACGTATCTCTTTCATACTCAAGCTATCTACATAGGCTAATCCTTGCTCTATCAATAATAGCGCGAAATCATATAATTTTTGATAGTAATCTGAAGAATGGGTGATGGCACACCATTCAAACCCAAGCCAACGCACATCTTCAATGATAGCATTGACAAATTCCTCCTCCTCTTTGGTAGGATTCGTGTCATCAAAGCGTAAAAAACACTGTCCTTGAAATTCCTCAGCCAATCCAAAATTCAAACAAATAGACTTGGCATGACCGATATGCAAATAACCATTCGGCTCCGGTGGAAAGCGAGTGATAATGGATTTATGCTTACCATCCGCTAGATCGTCTGTCATTAATTGTCTGATAAAATGAGCTCTTTTCAGAGTAACATCTGTCATATTGTTATCCTTTTTGATCCATAGCACGTCTCATCTCACTGATGAAGAGCGCGCCTGTTTTGATAGCGTCTTTTTTTAACAGATAAGCTTCATGAATTTGATGAATGAGTGCTGCTCCCACGATGACTCCATCGGCAAATGTGGCAACAAGGGCTGCCATTTCTGGGGTTTTGATACCAAAGCCCACCATCACAGGGATTGAAGACTGTTCTTTTCTCCGCTGATATTCTGTTTTAAGCGATGACAAATCAAGCGCATGAGACCCTGTCACACCCTTTAGAGAAACATAGTACAAGTACCCTTTTGCATATTGATTTATCAATGCCATACGTTCATCAGAGGTGGTGGGTGAGCATAGATAAATAAGATACAGCCCATGGGCACTCCAGATGGGAGCCAAATCGCTACTTTCCTCAGGAGGCAAATCAACTATGATCATTCCATCAACGCCACATCGTTTTGCACCTGTGGCAAAAGCTTCATAACCATATTGCTCTATTGGATTCATGTAACCCATGAGTATGATAGGGGTATGGTTATCTTTTTCGCGAAATTGTTTCACCATTGAAAAAATAGAGTCAATATGAACGTCATGCTTTAGGGCTCTCTCCATAGCGGCCTGAATGACAGGCCCTTCTGCCATTGGATCAGAAAATGGAATACCAAGCTCCAGAACATCAGCGCCCGCATCAACCAAAGCATGCATGATCTCTACGGTCATCTTGGGCTCTGGATCACCTGCGGTGATATATGGACTCAGCATTATTTTATGGCTAGCCTTAAGCTCTGCCATTTTCTCATCAATTCGATTCATCTAAACCGTAATCCCCTCAATGTTTGCGACTGTATGAATGTCTTTATCACCTCGACCAGATAAATTAACAATGATGTGTTGTTTGTTGGTCATTTTTTTTGCAATCTTCATGGCATAAGCAATGGCATGACTTGATTCAAGTGCGGGTATAATCCCTTCTACTTTACATAAGGTATGAAATGCTGCCAGGGCTTCATCATCAGTGATTGCCACATAGTTTACACGACCCAAATCTTTCAAATAAGCATGTTCAGGTCCCACACCTGGATAGTCAAGACCTGCTGAAATAGAGTAGGTATCTTTGATTTGTCCATGTTCATCACATAATAAATAGGTGCGGTTCCCATGTAAAACCCCTGGTTTTCCTGCAACCAAAGTTGCGGAATGCTGTCCTGTTTCTAGCCCTTTTCCCCCTGCTTCTACCCCATACATGGCCACGGTTTCATCCTGTAAAAAAGGATAAAA
>DAHWEW010000153.1:0-5499 GCA_027326225.1 Legionellaceae bacterium | reverse complement strand
GCATGGTGGGCAATTATGGTGCTATCGTTTAATTTGAATCGGTTAATGCAGATTGCAGCACTGCCCAAAGATCTGAAGGAAAGTAAAATGAAGGCATTACGATTTCATGTCATACAACTGCCAGGGCGAGTTATTCATCATGCAAGGACTGTGTACGTTCGTGTGGAAGGTCATTGTTGTGAGCTGCTTCAATTGATAAGAAACAAAATTGCCAATATTCATAGTGGAGTGGAGATGTATGCTGTTAATACATCATAAGCTGGTGTCGCTAACGCGACTTATTTTTTAATCCCCTCTACCTTGATCACTTTCCCCCATGCTGCGCGTGGGAAGGAAATGGTTCTGTTTTGCTTTGAAAGCTATGATTTATAACTGATTGCTCGATAAAAGAGGAAAGAATGACGGATACAACTTGAAATAGACTGTTGATGCTTTGTTTTTAACCAAAACAGGTCGATCGATGAGATAAATTTGCATTGTATAATTTTTTACCGATCAATTTAGGTTATGCTTACACATTGATTAAAAATGCATAATTATGATAAAATGCTCATATATTTATCATTTTTAGTCGAGTAGTATTTCATGCCAACAGCATTTAAAGAGTTTACAGAAAGAGACGGTCAAGACTCCCGACAGTTTGATAGCTGTTATAATCAAGAAGATGTTGGTCGTTTGGTTTCTACTTACTATGATTTGCTTTCCTCAGAAGAGCAAAAAGATATCTGTAGGCCTATGGGTTTTGCAATAGAGCAATTAAATGCTTCAAACGAGAAAGTCCTCACTGTTTTGATTACACATTTAAAGAAATCTGAAAAAAAATATTTGCCTTTTATCTTTACACCAGAAATTGGTGCTGCGCAGTATGTTGCGGGTATTTTAAGAAAAACAGATGATGGTATAAGTTTATTGGTTTTTAATCCAACCGGTGGCGCTAAACGTATCGATTTTGGAACGTTTAGGACAACCCTACCAATGGTTATTTCCCAACATCAAGTTCAAACGCAAGAAAAGGACAACGATATACTCAAGTCATGTGGACCCATCTGTGTGCAATTTATTAATTTTGCCATGCAGCATCCGGACTGGATTGAAAAGAGTTTTAAAGGTCAAATTGAATTGCCAGAACTATTTCAACCCCTTATGGAAAAAGAAAAGTATCAACAAACCATCATCAATTTCAGACAAAAAGATGCTGATCTTCTGATGAACTTAGGAGATAATTTACTGCCAATTATTCATCACTACCAATTCGGAACACTAAATAGAAGAATTAAGGCCTTGTCACAACCCAAACAAGATGTACGCCAGCCAGAATATGAATTTTTTGATGATGATGGAAATCTAGTTGAAGCTGTGTTTGAACACGAAGTCCCTGTTCAGGACCCTTTAATTCCAATAACAGAAGAAGCAATGGGTGATGAAGAAGGAGATCGTATCGAAATTTTGCATCAAGAAGAGCTCGCGATAGAAAAAATCATGCGACTACTGTCGAAAAATCTGCAAAAACCAAATCCACAACATCATGCTCAACAAGAGTCTGTTAACTTTTCAGGGCAAAGTCTACATCGCCCATCTAAAAGTGATCAGCAGGATGTATCTGGACATTTGATTAAAGATAACACTCTACCAGCCAAAATTGATCAAAAAAATATCAGAAAACTGGCTGAATTATGTTGTGATTACCTAGAATATGCACTGAAAAAATTACCTGATTTGGCAACAACACACAAGAAAGGTGAATACCCCATCTACAAAGCGGCCACATCAATGGATGAAAAAACAAGATTGCTCATCGAAAAATATAATACGGTATGCCATTTGTATCAATTAAGCCAAAATAAAGATTGCACCCTATCAAAGTTTGCAAACGAATTTAAAAAAGTGCCCTGCCAAACGCTATTAACATCTCATCGTGATGGAAAATTTATCCAGTTTTTGGCAGCGGTTTGGAAGATTATCACTACATTGAATCAAATCCTCTCGAATTCAATATCAGGTAAAGAAAGTCATTTTCGGTTTTGGAAACCCGCTGTTTCTGAAGTACTTGTTGAATCAATTAACAAAGTGATAGACAAACCCCCAATAAATATACCCAAGATTCTTCAAAATGCTAGGGTGTGTTGACATTTCATCCTTCAGCCCACGTCCCGCGGCTTGTCCGCGGGATCCATGGATGCCGCGGATAAACCGCGGCACGTCGGCATGATAGGTCCAATTGTCAACACACCCTAGGTTTTGGCCAAGAAATGATAGTTATTGGGCCAAGGCCCAAGCTACGACTGGATCGTTGCATCTCATGAGACAGCCTTGTTTTTACGCTTAAGAATCCGTGCTGAAAGTCAGTAAAGATGGTATAATAATCCTTTTACAGCCATTTATATCAAGGACATCTCATGAGCGTGGAAACGACATATGATTCGAACAACATCAAAGTCTTAAAAGGCCTGGATGCCGTTAGAAAACGTCCTGGAATGTACATTGGTGATACCGATGATGGAACGGGTTTGCATCATATGGTCTTTGAGGTAGTTGATAATGCTATTGATGAGGCACTCGCAGGTTATTGTCATGAGATTCATGTGACGATTCATGCCGATGAATCGATTACAGTTAAAGATGATGGCCGTGGAATTCCAGTTGATATTCATAAAGAAGAGGGTCGTTCCGCTGCTGAAGTGATCATGACGATTTTGCATGCGGGCGGGAAATTTGATGATAACTCTTATAAAGTATCAGGTGGTCTGCATGGTGTAGGTGTTTCGGTTGTTAACGCTTTGTCTGATGAATTACATTTATTGATTCGCCGCAATAGTAAAATTTATGAGCAACATTATCGTAATGGTGTACCGGATGCACCGTTGGCTATCACAGGAGATTGCAGTGATGGTACGGGGACTCAAGTATGGTTTAAGCCCAGTCCGGCAACATTTACCAATATCCATTTTCATTATGATATCTTGGCTAAACGCCTGCGAGAGTTATCGTTTTTAAACTCAGGGGTTTGTATTCATTTGTTTGATGAACGAACTGAGGAAAAGGATACCTTCCACTATGAGGGAGGCATTAAAGCATTTGTTGAACATTTAAATCGCAATAAAACACCCATTATTCCAGTTGTTTTTTCAATGATTGGTGAAAAAGACAATATTGTTGTGGAGTTATCGTTACAATGGAATGATTCGTATCAGGAAAATATTTTTTGTTTTACCAATAATATTCCTCAACGTGATGGCGGCACACATCTTGCCGGTTTTCGAGCAGCATTGACACGGACCCTGAATCAATATATTGAGAATGAGGGCTTTGCTAAAAAGGCCAAAATTGATACGACAGGTGATGATGCTCGTGAAGGATTAACAGCGGTACTCTCTGTTAAAGTTCCTGATCCCAAATTTTCTTCACAAACCAAAGATAAATTAGTCTCGTCAGAAGTCAAGTCAGTTGTAGAATCATTAGTCGCGGATAAACTCAATGATTTTTTACTTGAAAATCCCGCTGTCTCTAAAACCATTGTTGGTAAAATTATTGAAGCTGCGCGTGCCCGAGAAGCAGCACGTCGTGCGCGTGATTTGACGCGTCGAAAAGGGGCTTTGGATATTGCTGGTCTACCCGGAAAGTTGGCCGATTGTCAGGAAAAAGATCCTGCATTATCTGAATTATATATTGTTGAGGGAGATTCGGCAGGTGGATCGGCTAAACAAGGACGCGATCGGAAATTCCAAGCTATTTTGCCGCTTAAAGGAAAAATTTTGAACGTTGAGAAAGCGCGATTTGATAAAATGCTTGCTTCACAAGAAGTTGCAACCTTGATCACCGCTCTTGGCTGTGGAATCGGTCCTGATGAATATAATCCTGATAAAGTTCGTTATCACCGTATCATTATTATGACCGACGCCGATGTTGATGGCTCGCATATTCGCACCTTGCTGTTGACGTTTTTCTATCGGCAAACACCGGAGCTTATTCAACGAGGATATATTTACATTGCACAACCGCCGCTCTATAAAGTCAAACAAGGTAAACAAGAACAATATGTTAAAGATGATGATGCACTTTATGAATATTTAACTCAAAATGCCTTGAATGGTGCGTCATTTTATCCTTCTAAAGAAGGGCCAGCGATTTCCGCTGCTGCACTGGAAGAGTTGGTTTTTCAATGCCGTCGTGCTGAAAAGATTGTCCTGCGACATTCTCGTCGTTACCCGATAGAGGTGATTAAACGCCTGATGTATTTACCTGCGCTTCAATCCCAGCATTTTACCGAAGAACAGTTTATGTCAAACTGGGCCAGCCAGTTGCAGTTAAGCTTGCACCAATTGGACAGTAAAACACAACAATTTTCTGTAAAACCTGTTTTCAATCCTGAAAATGGATATTTTGTTCCACGTGTAACGCTCACACAACATGGTGTCAGCACTGATATTTTACTCTCAGTTGATTGGTTTTTATCAAAAGATTATAAAGATTTAGCGACTCTGGGTCATCAGTTGACAGGCTTTATTGAAGAAGGCGCGCGCATTACCCGTGGTGATAAAACCGAATATGTGGAAGATTTTGAGCAAGCGCTTGCTTGGTTGTTGGAGGAAGCAAAACGCGGACAATCGATTCAGCGCTATAAAGGTTTGGGCGAAATGAATCCTGATCAATTATGGGAAACGACCATGGATCCCAATGTGCGTCGCATGATGCAAGTCACTATTGAAGATGCGGTTGCGGCAGATGAGATTTTTACAACGCTGATGGGTGATAATGTCGAACCTAGGCGTGAATTTATTGAAAGCAATGCACTGGATGCAGAAAATATTGATGTTTGACATGCAAATGGGTATAGCTTTTTGAAAATACTTGTGCTAGATTATTTGCGTAGTTTATGAAGACTATTTATCGACAAAGAACATTAATCTAGCAACCAATCTAACTCGTATTCATATAATCATCATTATCTTGGATAACCATATCATTTAACCAACACATCAAGTGAGACCCATGAATTTTAGTGAACTTAAACCCAAACCTATAGCTGAACTCATCAGCATCGCACAAGAGGCAGGTATTGAAAATACCTCGCGTATGCGTAAGCAAGACATTGTTTTCTCTTTACTTAAAGCCCATGCTGCAAAAGGAGAAAAAATTTTTGGTGGCGGTGTTGTTCAGGTTCTACCTGACGGCTTTGCATTTTTACGATCTTCTAATGAGTCTTATCTCGCAGGTCCTGATGATATTTATGTTTCACCCAGTCAAATTCGTCGTTTTGGCCTACGTACCGGAGATACTGTTTCAGGTGAAATACGGCCACCGAAAGACAGTGAGCGATATTTTGCACTTTTGAAAGTGGATCAAATTAATTTTGATACTCCCGATAGCGCTAAAAATAAAATATTATTTGAAAATTTAACACCTTGTTTTCCGGATCGACGTTTGGTTATGGAACAAGGAAATGGCAGCACGGAAGACTTGACGGCACGTGTTGTTGATTTGTGTGCTCCATTTGGCCGT
>DAHWEW010000152.1:0-5512 GCA_027326225.1 Legionellaceae bacterium | reverse complement strand
GCTATAAACCCTACGTATCGTAGACGCGCTACGGTACGTAGGGAATGATACAACTGAGTTATTTTGCTGCTGCCACTTCAAGTTGCAAATGAGCAATCACATCGCTGTGAACATGAATTTCAACCACATATTGACCAATTGAATGAAGAGGACCTTCTGGCATCACAATCTCTCTTTTACTCACTTCAATAGATTTTGCAAGCAATGCATCCTTGACTTCATTTGGACCTACCGATCCATAAAGTTTCCCCTCATCACTTGCTTGTGCAGAAATAACTATCGTTACATCATTTAGCTTAGCAGCACGTTGTTCTGCTTTTGCCAGATCAGATTTGGCTTTTTTCTCTAGTTCAGCACGTCGTTGATTAAATAACTCTACATTTTTCTCAGTGGCAAATACTGCTTTATTTTGTGGGATAAGGTAATTTCTTCCATAGCCTGGCTTCACGTTTACTTTATCTCCTAAATTGCCGAGATTTCGTACCTTTTCTAATAAAATAACTTGCATACTCATAACCCCTTATATTGCTTTACCTGCTCCAAGAGGCAGGTATAATCTAAAATTAAATATACTATCCAGTGAACCAACAATCACATATACAGGTAACATGATAAATGGTATTAAAAAAATCGTAACCAGTACCAATGCTAATGACCATAATGAAGCTTGTTTAGCAAGCACATTAAAACTTAAACTAAGACCTGCCAGTAAGAAATAACACATCAACATAGGCAAGATACTAATGGCAAGTAAATTGTGCTGTGCTGCCATAAACAGCATCCCCATCATCACCACAAGCCCTATCTTATTGCCACGAAAAGACAGCATTTCTTTATGAAATCCACCTGGATAAAAAAGCTGTGATTGAAGCGCGCGCGCGGTGATTAATGGAATACATGCTGAAAAGACGATACCTAATGCTTGTAGTCCAAGCAAGTAATGAGCTAGAACAGTTTGGTTGATGCCAGACTTATCATTGATAAATGATAAGAATGTGCTTTCATGCTGTAACTCTTGTAAAGCAGATACAAGATACTTGTACTGAGCCATTACAAATTCAGGCATGTTCGATTCTACTAAAAACAAGCCAACAAAACTCTGCACCAGAAATAATCCAGCTACCGCTCGCCAATTTGCTGTTTGACGTAAAATGCTTGCAGCCAAGAATCCGGGTACAAAAAGTAATAGGACATTCGCAAACGCAACCACCATAGACGTAGACATCAATGTCAGTGAAAAGCTTGCAGCCATTGCTGGAACAAGCAACCACAGACCTTTTTGCCAACCTTTTCTAAGCGTGACCAAGGCAATGATAACCATGGACACCCAGGTCGTATAGGGTAACAAAGCTAAAACAGCGGCATATAACATAGCATGCTGCTCGTTATCCAGTAAAAACTGGGCTTGCTTACGTATGGTCGTACGGATCCAGTTCATCTTACTTATGACTATCGCAGTAAGGAAGCAAGCCTAAAAACCTTGCATGCTTAATCGCTTTAGCTAATTGACGCTGAAATCGTGTTTGAACACCAGTGATTCGGCTTGGTACAATTTTTCCAGTTTCAGATATGTAATTTTTTAACATATTTACATCTTTATAATCAATTTCACAATGATTGTCATTGTTGAACGTATTCATTTTTTTTCTACGAAAATAGACTGACATCAAAATTCTCCTTTAAGCTGCTCGGGTTTCTTTTTCTTTCTTCATCATTACTGATTCACCAGTAATGGCAGTTTTTTTAGAAACGATCAAATTTCTTAAGATAGCATCATTAAATTTAAATGCAGTTTTTAGTTCATCCATTGCAGCTTGATTACATTCAATGTTGAACAAAATATAGTGTGCTTTATGCACGTCATTGATTGGATAAGCCAATTGTCTTCGACCCCAATCTTCTTTTCGATGAATGACACCTTGATTCTTGCTGATGATCCCTTCATAGCGTTCCACCATGGCTGGTACTTGCTCGCTTTGATCAGGGTGTACTAGAAATACAACTTCATAATGTCTCATAAATACTCCTTATGGATGATAGCCTTCCAGAAGTTCAGAACCTTAAAATACAATTTAAGTATCCTCATTCCAGTAAGGCAAGGCTTAGAAAAACGCATCATGATAACTGATTTCATGAAATTGAGCAATTTTATGATGTTTTTGTTAAATATGATATTTTAAAATCCTATCCCGTGAGAATAACGAGTAGGATTTTATCATGGCTATTCCGAAAATCTTCAGCAGTTTTCCAAGTCTGCAAATAATGATGCTTTCGCAACCATTCGTCCATTATAAATACACTCTGTGCTATAATAAAATAACTAAGAGATTTTATCTTGAGGTTGGATGATGACACCTAATGATCAATCGCCCTCAAAAGTAGCATTATCCAAAATGGATGATATAGCACAACACGGTTTGCAAACATCTCAACAAGTTATTGAGTTTCTGAAATCAAAATCGGGTGAAACTTTGATTGCGCAGCTCAATAGCTTCCTGGCTGAAAAAAAGAAAGAACTAGACAGTTTGATACAAGAATATATAGAGCAACAGAATAAGTTATACGAAGTCCGTGCGGCACAAGAAAAAAAAGAGGAAGAAGAGAAAGATAATAGATTACAGCAAAATGATACCCCAGCATTTACTCAACTTTCTCCACTTAAACCCATTTCTCCATCGACTACATCACCCACAATTGCAAATCTCCCGGTTGAACTGGAAACTTTAAATACAAAGTTACAAGAAGCCGAACAAAAAATAGAAAAAAAAGAAAAACTATATCAAAATTATGAAAAAAATATCAATGAAGTGGATAAATTCATAACCGAAATAGAGCAACATCCTCCAGAACATAAACTGAGTGCTTTGGAGAAAAAAATTGCTGAGCTTGAAGGTACTGAAGAGGAAAGAAATAGGGAGACTGATGAAATTTTAGCACTGATAGATGAAGGACTAGACCTAGAAAATAAAGGACAGCTGGATGAAGCCAAGAAAAAAATAAATGAAGGCAGAGACAGGCTCGATGCTCAAAATGCAAAAAATTTACAGATAGGGACTCTAAAAGACATGGTATCCGTGATAAAAGGCGAAAAGAAGATGTATGACAAAACGGGTAAGCCAGTTACCTCATTTAATGATGCTGATTTCATTGTTCCTAAAGATAAAAAACTTGTGATAGATAATGGAGAATCTTATTTATTGAAGGAAAATGAAGAGTTAAATGATAACAATAGGAGCAAAGCAAAAGCTGATTTTGAACGTGCCAAGCCAGAAATGTCTAGTGTTAAGAATCTTGTGCGCTCAAATAAAGAGATAGAAATGGGTCAATTGGCACTAGAAGTACATAAAATAGGGCAGGAAATTAACGAGTTGCAAGAAAAATTGATTAAACCCACGCCTCCGATCGCGATGTCTTCAATACCCGCCGTAGGTTTACATTCCATACCAAATGGAACACAACAACCTAGTATGTCCCAAATCCCAGGCAAAACCTCAGGCAGTAAAAATGACACCCAAACAGATCCGAAATTAGGCAATTAAATCGTAGCGCGCCTAAATTGTATTTGAACCAGAGGGTTCCGGCTTCGCCAGTAACCACTGTGTTTTTTTGTTTTTTAACCCGATAAGATGATTGCAATCATTTTGGAAATAAGTTATAACACCTTAAAAAATAAAGAGGTTTTTCATGCAAATCATCACCACTCCTTTTGAAGAACCACTCCTCATTTCTATCAATGGGGAAATAGTGCAATTGATCGCTTTTAAAACACAAGAGCATGGCAATATCAAATTTGGCGTAGAAGCTCCCCGCTCTATCAATATTCATCGAGAAGAAATTTTTCATGCGATCAAACAAAAACAGCTAGAAACTACTGAGTAACCCAGCCCGTTTATGGCGGCCTAACCTCGTCTTGGGCAAGTAGAGAGCTCTCCTGATGTTATGAAGATGTCTCGCAAAGTTCTCAAAAAACGTCTTCCTTATTTCCCTTCTCCCCAGGCATGGGGAGAAGGTGCCCAGAGAGCGGACGAGGGGTTGTTGGGACGGAGTTCTTTTCCGATGTTTGCCCCCCCAAGAGGCTGGGATGATCGATATAACGCACATCTTTGGGAATAATATGGAGTCGATTGTTGATTCTCGTTCACGATATATTCTTTATGCAGCCAGTATACTTCTCATTACATCTATCACTGGCTTTTGCATCAACTGGATACAATTTCATTACCCAGGCAATGATTATTTTCCTCCAAACACGCCATATATTGCACTTTGCCTTATATTAATACACCTCGGGTTAAGACTATATTTTAGCAAGTTCTCTATGGTGGTTATCCAATCACAAGAGCTCATTTACTTTTTTTTAGTGATGTGCCTCATTGCACTTGCGACCAATGCTGCACAATACACGCCTTTCTCAGTGATTGATCCATACATCATCTCTCTTGAACAAACTTATCATATTGATATGAAAGCCATTTTGCTAATGACTCACAACAAGCCATATCTTAGCCTAATACTTCAAAAGATATACGATACGCTTCCCTATCAAATGATATACATCCCACTTGCGCTGATTGTAACCAAACGGTTCGATTATATTCGAGAGTATTACTTTCTTATATTGGTGACAGCTATCATAGGATTTACCTGCTATTATTTTTTTCCAACAATGGCGCCTGCAAGCCTGATCGTGAGTCCCTATTTCAGTGAATCACAACTTGCAACAGGGTTAAAGTTTATGCAAATCCATCACCATATACCTCCCACCACTCTAGAAGGAGGATTAATTGCCCTACCCTCTTTTCATGTGATTTGGGCATGGTTATGTCAATATTCACTTAAGAGTTGGCCCATCGTATTTTATCTGATGCTCCCCATCAATTGTTTACTCATCCTATCTTGCGTTTTACTCGGTTGGCATTACCTCATCGATATTTTGGGTGGAGTCACTACCATTTTAATTGCTCATGGCTTATATCGTTTTTGCGCACGCTCAACTGTTTCAATGCCGGATGGTTTACTGGTTCATTGATGACACGTACTGGTGTATCAATACTAACCTGTTTAAATAGATACTCAATATCATCAGGCAACATACGAATACAACCCGCACTCACTTTTTCACCGATTCCATTCATTTGATTACTTCCATGAATAAGATAGGTTGGCCAACCCAGCCTAAGCACAAAATCTCCAAGAGGATTATGAGGGCCGGGAGGAAAAGACGACGGGATCATGACGCCGTGCTTTTTACCTTCATCAATAAGTTTTTTCGATGGATGCCAGGTAGGATGTGCTTCTTTAGCCACAATCTTTGTCAAACCAATAGGTGTACTCCAACCTCTCCGACCAATACCTATAGGATAGGTCATCACTATGTTGTCATGTTCAGGAAAAAAATACAGGCGATATTCAGCCAAATTAATAACCAAACCATGACGAGGGACGTTAGGCAAACGATATTGTGAGGGAATACGGAGCCGAACTTGTGGGGATAAAAAGAGAGTTGGATCAA
>DAHWEW010000151.1:0-5532 GCA_027326225.1 Legionellaceae bacterium | reverse complement strand
ATTAATCAACAGGATCACCATCACCATCTTCATCATCATATGATAAAACGGTCACCTGAGTTCCAATGGTAATAAATTCTTCATTGAGCCATTTGGCTGCACTTGGTAACACTCTAATACATCCATGACTAGAGTTATAAGGTGGCACTTCAAATGCTGCATGAATTGTAAATCCTCGATAAAAATACATGCAGTAAGGCATTTTAGCACCCCCTGTCGTTTCGACAGGATACTCCCCTGACTTACAATCAAGGCCTCTCTTGTTATATATACGAAAAACACCAGTCACCGTTCTGCAGGGTTTCCCCACGTCTTCACAGAAATCCTTTCCACCTGATGCACTACCTGTCATCACCCGATTACCTAAAGGATCATAAGCTGCCCAGGCTGCAACCTTGGGATCAAAAATGAATTGTTTGTTTCCAGTTGCTGGGATTTCTAAAGGAAAATAATCTCTGCCACGCTTGTCCTTTAAGTAAAACATCGTTCGATGAACGACCCCAGCATCATCTGTAATCAATGTTGACGGATCATCTTCCACACAGGCTGAAAGACCCAAAACAATGACGAAAAAAAACAGGGAATAACGCATAAAACAAACCCTTTTAATCATGTAGTCGACGATATTTAATCCTGGTTGGGCAAGTTGCTTTGTCACCCAACCGACGCTTTCTATCTTCTTCATAGTCACTATAGTTTCCTTCAATAAACACGACCTCTGAATCCCCTTCGAAAGCCATCAGATGAGTACAAATTCTATTCAAAAACCAACGATCATGAGACACAACAATAGCACAGCCAGGAAAATTTAAAATGGCCTCTTCTAGAGCACGAAGTGTTTCTACGTCTAAATCATTACTAGGCTCATCAAGCAATAATACATTACCACCACTTTTTAGTAGCTTTGCCAAATGAACGCGATTGCGCTCCCCGCCAGATAACTGTGACATTTTCTTTTGTTGATCGGAGCCCTTAAAATTAAATCGACCCACATAAGCTCTAGATGGCATTTGAAACATACCCACCTGCATCACATCATGCCCATCTGAAATTTCTTCCCAAACGGTCTTGTTATCATCCAAATGGTCTCTCATTTGATCAACATAAGCCAGTTTTACAGTATCTCCAACTCTGATTTCTCCACTATCTGGTAACTCTCTTTGGGTAATCAATTTTAAGAACGTTGACTTGCCTGCACCATTGGGACCAATGATCCCAAGCACGCCCCCTTTGGGTAAATTAAAATTGAGATCTTCAAATAATAGTCTGTCTGAAAATCCTTTACAAAGATGCATGCCTTCTAGCACCAAATCCCCTAAACGATCGCCAGGTGGAATATACAATTCATTGGTTTCATTTCGTTTCTGAAATTCTTTTGAGTTCATTTCTTCAAATCGGGCAAGACGAGCCTTATTTTTTGCATGTCGACCTTTCGGTGAAGTTCTCACCCAATCCAGTTCAGCTTTGATGGCACGTAAATGCGAAGCTTCTTGCTTTTTCTCGCGCTCTAAACGCTCAGTCTTTTGCTCCAGCCAAGCCGTATAATTTCCCTTGTAAGGGATCCCTTCCCCCCTATCAAGCTCTAAAATCCATTCAGCAGCATTATCAAGAAAATACCTATCATGCGTAATCGCAACAACCGTTCCTTTGAATTCTTCTAAGTATCTTTCAAGCCATGCCACACTCTCAGCATCTAGATGGTTAGTGGGCTCATCGAGCAATAACATATCAGGCTTTGATAACAACAATCGACATAAAGCCACTCGTCGACGCTCGCCCCCAGACAAAACACTGATTTTGGCGTCCCAATCAGGTAATCGTAAAGCATCAGCGGCAATATTTAGTTGACGCTCGAGATCCCAGCCGCCACCCTCTTCAATCGCATGTTGCAATTCACCTTGCTCCAAAAGCAAACGATTCATTTCATCATCACTCATTGGCTCTGCAAATCGCATGCTCAATTCGTCAAATGCTTTCAGCTTATTTTTCATATCGATAACAGCTTCTTCTACGACTTCACGAACTGTTTTATCAAGATCAATTTCAGGTTCTTGCTGGAGATAGCCTATTTTAATCCCTTGGGCAGGCCGCGCTTCCCCTTCAAATTGCTTATCAACTCCAGCCATGATACGCAGCAAAGTTGATTTCCCAGAGCCATTGAGTCCTAAAACGCCAATTTTGGCGCCAGGATAAAAGCTCAAAGAAATGTCTTTTAAAATGAATCGTTGATTCTCAACAATCTTTGATACACGATTCATGGTAAAAATATATTGTGACATGGTTACTCCGCGTATATTCTCATTATCTATGCCCAATCAAGAATCACTTTACCTGATTGACCAGATGCCATTACTTCAAATCCTTTTTGATACTCATCGATAGGAAGAGTGTGGGTCATGATAGGAGATAAATTCAAACCACTTTGCAGCATAGCTATCATTTTATACCAAGTTTCATACATTTCTCGACCATAAATTCCCTTGACCACTAACCCCTTAAAAACAATCATACTCCAATCAACGGATGCTTCCTTAGGCGGGATCCCAAGAATAGCCATACGTCCCCCATGATTCATGGTTTTGACCATGTCACACAGTGCCATTGGATTGCCTGACATTTCGAGACCTATATCAAACCCTTCAACCATCTGAAGTTCATTCATCACCTCTTCGATAGATTGAGATTTGACATTGACTGCTCTCGTGGCTCCCATTTGACGCGCCAGCTCCAAACGATAATCATTCACATCAGTGATCACAATATGGCGAGCGCCAATATGTCTCATAATCGCCACAGCCATGATTCCGATTGGTCCGGCACCTGTGATTAAGACATCTTCACCGACCGCATCAAAAGCCAAAGCACAATGGGTTGCATTACCAAAGGGATCAAGAATAGCGGCTTGCTGACCACTGATATTGTCAGGAAGCGCGATCACATTTCTAGCAGGCATGACCAAATACTCTGCAAACGAACCTGGCCTATTAACCCCTATCCCTAAAGTATTGCGACATAAATGTTGTTTTCCTGCTCGACAATTACGACAATCTCCACAGGTGATGTGCCCTTCTCCTGAAACACGCATGCCAGGCTGTAACCCTTTCACTTCTGGCCCAACTTCAGCAATCTCTCCATAAAATTCATGTCCAACCACCATTGGGACAGGGATAGTGGCCTTTGCCCATTCATCCCAGGTATAAATATGAATATCAGTCCCACAGATAGCCGTTTTCTTGATTTTGATAAGGACATCATTGACCCCGAATGAAGGCATGGGTACATCCTCCATCCAAATCCCTGGTTCACGTTTTGCTTTGACTAGTGCTTTCATCTAAATAACTCCCAACTCTTTGCCTACTTTTTCAAAAGCCAGAAGTGCTTTATCTAAGTGATGTAATTCATGTGATGCTGACATTTGCGTGCGTATACGAGCCATCCCTTTAGGCACTACAGGAAATGAAAATCCAACAACATAAATCCCCTCATGCAAGAGACGCTCTGCCATCAAGCCTGCGACAACTGCATCACCCAACATCACCGGGATAATAGCATGTTCCCCTGGAATGAGCTTAAACCCTAGACGATCTAAACCTTGACGAAAGTAGTCGCTATTGCGCTTCAGTTTTTTCACCAAATCAGTATTTTTTTCTAAAAGAGTGAGAACTGCGATGGAGGTTTTTGCTATCACTGGCGCTAATGTATTGGAAAACAAATAAGGGCGAGAACGTTGTCGCAACCAATCAATGATGACACTATTTGAAGTCGTATATCCCCCTGATGCACCACCCAGGGCCTTACCTAAAGTACCAGTCAAAATATCAATCCGGGAAGTCACACCAAAATGTTCATGCGTACCACGCCCTTTTTCACCCATAAACCCAACTGCATGTGAATCATCAACCATCACCATGGCATCATATTTGTCAGCTAATTCACAAATAGCCGGTAAATTTGCCAAAATACCGTCCATAGAAAAGACACCATCTGTAGCGATTAATCGAAAACGAGCTTTTTTTGCTGCTATCAATTGTGTTTCTAAATCTTTCATGTCGTTATTGGCATACCGCAATCGCTCTGCTTTACACAATCTTATCCCATCAATAATACTGGCATGATTTAAAGCATCACTAATGATAGCGTCTTCTGGTCCCAAAAGTGTTTCAAATAACCCAGTATTCGCATCAAAACAAGAGGAATATAAAATCGTATCTTGTTTATTGAGAAATGAACTTATCTTTTTTTCAAGCATTTTATGAGGGGTTTGGGTACCACAAATAAACCGAACGGACGCCATGCCATAACCATACTGAGCTAGCGCTTGTTGCCCTTCAGCAATGAGGTCTGGATGATTAGCAAGACCTAAGTAGTTATTCGCGCAAAGATTGATGACCTCTTCATCATTCACTTTTACCATCGCTTGTTGTTGGCTGGAAATAACTCGCTCTGGCTTGTATAAACCCTCTGCCTGTAATTTATCCAGTTCATTTTGTAGAAATTCAGTGAAACGAGTATGCACATCTCTCTCCCTAAATAAATTTGCCGAATGATAACAATTATCAACTGAAATACAATTCTTGGCTGTTCATTCACCTTAATAAAGTTTACAATAGAAAATATTTTAATCAAAATAATTATAAAGTGAACGCTATTTGAGAACGGCTGTAGACCTGTTAAAATCCCTCAACGCTTTAACCTAGTACAACAATTTTCTTGGTGAATCTAATGAATACTCAATGTACTCGCACGAACATGATCAAACAACAGCTACGCACTGGAGACGTTCTCAATGAAAAGATCCTTCATCTATATGACAACATGAATCGCGATGAATTTGTGCCTGAATCATTCAAGCCTTTCGCCTATACCGATATGCAAATTCCACTCCCTCACCTACAACGTATGATGACACCTTTGGAAGAAGCCAAAATCCTGCAATCTTTAGATTTAAAAGGACATGAAGTCATCCTTGAAGTAGGCACCGGTTCAGGGTTTTTAACTGCTTTACTGAGTAGGCTCTGTAAAAAGGTAATCAGCATTGACTATTTTAGTGACTTTAGTACCATGGCACAGGAAAAATTGGCCGCTTTTCAATGCACCAACGTGGAACTCATCACGGGTGATGGATGCGAAGGATGGCCAGACAAAGCACCTTATGATGTCATCCTCTTTAGTGGAGCAATAGAATCGCTTACTGATTCACAACGATTGCAACTGTTACCAGGCGGCAAATTATTTGCAATCGTGGGCCAAGAGCCTATCATGCAAGGCCAGCTTCATACCCTTGATCACGAGAATCATTGGCAAACTGACGTTGTTTTTGAAACCTCTATTCCACCATTAATCAATAAATCAAAATTACCTAATTTTGTATTTTAGGATATGTTTTAATGTATAAAAAGTTTTGGAAGGCATTGTATTTTATTCTTGCATTATGCCTTCTACCCACAGCAAACGCATCCGATTTAATCGATGTGTACCGCCAAGCTTTGGAAAATGATCCCACCTTTAAAGCGGCATATAGCACCTTTATGT
>DAHWEW010000150.1:0-5560 GCA_027326225.1 Legionellaceae bacterium | reverse complement strand
AAGCCTGCATAAACAGTGGAGCTACTCTCATATCTAGATTGCGATTAGATGCACAGTTATATGAAGCCCCCATGATTAAAAAAAAGGCGAGCTAACTTTGTGTGATATCATTATGATCATAAGAAGGGCAATATGGGTAAAGATGTATTTTTCAACGTCTAAAAATCAAAAAGAAAACACGGACTCTTTAAAAATTACCGAAGAAAATGCTAACTTATTGATTTATCAATTGGCATTAGCTGCATAATGATGGCGAAAAACCCTTCGAGACGGCGCGTTGAGTTTCAGTGCATAATGATAAAGATCGATTTCGCGCCTCCTTCCGAACGGATCTTGGAGTATTAGGATTAAAAAAGGCTAAAGTCCAGATTCTCTCAGATGTTAATTTGAATATAGTGGGCGCTAACCGTGTTGCTATCTTGGGTGATAACGGCTCTGGAAAATCCACCTTAATCAAATCGATTTTGGGAGATACTTCATTGATAAAACAAGGAGAGTGGGAGACACCGCAGGCCCATGAGATAGGTTACCTTGACCAGCATTATGTCACGCTGAATCCTGAAAAAACGGTTTTAGAGGTGATAACGCATGCATTGCTTCATGCCACTTATTTAGATATACGAAAACATTTGAATGATTTTTTATTTCGTAAAAATGAAGAGGTAGAGGCTGTGGTTTCAAGCTTATCTGGTGGTGAAAAAGCACGCTTATCGTTGGCACAAATTGCGGCAAAATCACCAAAGTTACTGATTTTAGATGAGATGACAAACAATCTAGATTTAGAAACGCGTGCACATGTCATTGAGGTATTAAAGGCATATCCCGGCGCCATGATTGTGATATCCCATGACCAAAATTTCTTAAAAGCCATTGATATTGAAACGTTTTACTTGATTCATCAAGGGAAAATCGAATTTCAGTCATCTTTCGAGGAGATAGAATGAAAGCAGCTCTCCCATTCATCGTTTGACAGATTTTTTAAATCCATTTTCCTACACGACGTAACTTTCTCATTGTCAGGTTTCCGTTGATTTTTAACATCGACTGACACAGATAATTTATATTATGCAGAGAAAAAGGATGTTAATGTTGCATCTGTACTATGCTCAGGATGATGGGTTAATAAAATAGCTGCTTGTATCCGCTCAAGCTCAGTTAGTTTTGCATCAGCAATTTCAGAAGATACGGACAATGTCTCTTTTTGTGCATTGATTTCTTGTATTATCTTTTGTACAAAGGCTAGCGGGTTATGCGTCTCATTCCCTAACTGTGGATTTGCACCTGCTTGTAATAAGGTATGGGCTCTATCAAAATTTCCAAAATAAACTGCATAATAAAACGCAGTTCCACCCGTTGCTGAGTAGGCATTTATGGCAGCATTTGCCGTATTGTCTAATACGATTTTTGTCAAATCCAGATTTTGTGTTGTGATGGTATCGAGTCCATAGGATCTGAACCGACAAGATGTCATTGTAGCAAGCTGTAAAACGGTCTTACCCGTTTTTTCATCTCGCATCGTAAAATCAAAATGGATTTCCAATGCCTTTCGCAGCAATAACGGCAATACCTTTCGTGCAATATCGACATTGTTTTGGCATGCCTTGACGCATTGATGTAATGCCGTGCATCCATCATTATCTTTAATTGCAACATCGATATGAGGACAACCCAATAAAACACTCATCAAGTCATCACAATGTAAAGACCAACGTTTGCATGCCATTGAAATAAAATAGTGTAATAATGTGCGCCCATGTTCATCTTGTCGCGTCATCAGATGTGGATTCTCTTGTAAGGCATTTGCTAGTTTTTCTTTACTTGAAATTTCCAGCAATTGTCTGAAATATTCGCTGGTTGATATGCTCCCTGCTTCATCCTTTGTTTGAGCAGGGCGAGATTCATCTAATGCCTGAAGAGAAGATGGTGTTTTTTTAACAGGCGTGATGGTGCATTTCATTGCGGCCATGTTCGTAACAGGTCCATATGTTTTAGGATCAGACAATGTATTAAACAGACCAGCCTTATAATCAGCATATAATGTCTGATACCAAACTGCACATCTCGGCATGTCCGCTTCAATAGCTTCATGAAGCGTTTCGCGATGTTTATCAATAAATAGGTTTACTCTTTCAACAAAATTGCGTAATCCAGGAAATTGATCATAATCCGAATCCGTAAAAACACGTTCATTCAGTAATAGGTATAACAAATTCGCTCCTATTCTATTGAAATTTCCATGATAATTTATTAAGTCATCGATAATACGAAGTGTATGCCAACTTGGTTCGGAAACTTCCTGAGATTTGTTGAGTTTAGTTAAGCACGTGCGAATGTTATGTGCATTTACAACATCCTGTAGTGCTGTTACGTCTTGAAGAACCGGCTGGTGTTTGCTTTGCTCTGTTAGTCTCTTTTCACGAATATGTGTTATGTTTTCATTAAAGTAAGTATTGGCAGACTCGAGTTGGTCTATAGAAAGATAGCCTGCTTCCTGTAATTTTTTAATGGTAACTTGTAGTGAATGAACCATGCCAAGTGCTTTGATACCATCTTCTTTTGTCCAAGATGTAATGGTTGGAAATTCTCTTTTCAAATTTTTAAGACGTAATTCAACATCGTATCCACCAATGCATGTTAATCTATCGCGAGAGGAGCGTCCGTTAAAATCTACCAAATGAGAGGCTATTTCACGATCGACTTGTGCACGTGCCACAAATAAGGCTTTATCTAAAGTAAGCTGCGGGTCCATATGCAATTCAAGGGTAGATAAATCATCTGTGATAATGATTTTGTCAATCGGTTTTTTTAATGAAGATAGTTCTAATGGCATTTTATGCTACTCCAGACATAGGATAGAAAGATCAATAACATCTTTCTTCCATCTTAATATGTTTGATCGAATTATATATTTTTTGCGCATGTCGCACAATACCGTAAAACTACGGTGTTTCTGTGCAATAGTTGATAGTTCTTATTGCACAGTAGAAAGTTGTCTTGGTAAACTGCGCAAACAAAATGGTTGTCTATCCAGTAAAAAATTAATTGCTGAATATGGCGATCAATTGAGTTTATTGTAGTTAGTACCGTATTTCTACGGGATTACATGAATACATCACACTGGTAAAATATAAATCACAAGATTTTGGAATAAGGTGATTTATGCATTATGGTCTTTCTGATCGAGCTTTTTCGGAGATGGTCTCTCAAGCATCACAAGCGAATTGTTTTGCGCGCATCTTTCTAAGATTCGCTTGTTATACAACAGCAATAGCTTTAAATCCTTTGTTGCGCGTAGGTCAATTTATATTTTAATCAATAAAAGGTGTAAACATGAAACAAAAAATTCAACTAACCATGAACGTTCCTAACAAAGGATATTCTTTAAGGATAGAAAATGTCTATCATCATAAAAATCAATTGGTAGCTGTTGCAATGATGCGTTATCAAAGAGATCAGGCTGAGTTTGGTCTTACAACGATTTCCTCTGATGAAGTGACCGTTGATCTTGAAGAGTTCAATGCTGCGCTTTCAGTGCGTTTTCAAGTAGTGATGTTTCATCCTCATCAGGTAGCATGGGCAGAATGGCAACCAGCAGATTTGCGTCATCAATTAGACTGCGTCGCATCACTCAATCCAGAAGATGATTTTGTTAAAGAGGGGCATTTGTTGTATACCAGTATGTTCGCCAGACCCACATACCCAAGTTTGAGCTACCTTGAACGAGTAGAACTTCGGCAAGGTTTTTTTCGCATATGTGATCGTCCAGGCGGGATTAAACTCATATGTGATCGCCCATCTTTGAATAGTACTCACTCTTCACAATAGTTACTGAGCTCTCGAGGATCATTATGTTACTGCGTGCTTGTCGATGGAAAATGACTCAAGATAAAGACAATGGTTTTACGACAACACTGCTGTCAGAAGAAGATTTTCCAGAGAGTTCTGTTTACTTTACCGAACAGACAAGCGGCGAAGCGTATCAAGATTTAGTGGATGAACTGTTGGATTTAAGTGATGCAGAAGAAGCTTCGCTTGGATTTGTTCATTTTACCGAAGATGAAACGCCTATTTTGACCACGATTATCTGCGGGCTGGAAGAAGCTGAAGATGAGGCTTATGAAGCGATTTATGTTGAATTATTGGTAACTGATTCTACGTCAAAGGAAGAGGTAGAGTCTTATGCTTTGGCCTTAGGGGAGACGATTCAAGCAAATCTGGCTGCAAGATGTGCAGCCGATAATTTTCTACCTATGTCTATGCCAATACAATGGTCACCAACACTACTGTCAGCATCGGATTTAGACGATCGTTTAAAACCGGGCGCAGGGGTTGTCTTGATGTCGAGGCAACCGGTTACCCATTCAGCAGGGGCAGAATCTGCCTCACCGGTTGTATTTCAATTGATTAAAAGTCATGTTGCATCTGAGATTTTACAGCGCGAAAGTCAATTGCTGAAAAATGCTTATGCCTTAAATGAAATGACCACAGCACTGCGTGTTCTCTATGAATCATTTTTACGAGCAGCTGGGCGGGAAAATGAGATTCTACCTGATACAGAGGCTTTTTTGCTTGAACGTGAAACTAGAGAATCAATGATCGCGCGAGTCAATCCCGATGATGATGAGCCGGATAGGTCTCTTCTCGATAAAAAGCTTGAATGTGCATTTGAGCATGTGGTGCAGCGTACAAAAAAAGATAAAGAACAAGATCCTATTTTCCTCTCTTGGGTTTTTTCACTGCCCATTCTTTTTATGGGTATGCACAAGAAAGGATTTGGATCGGGAAACGATCCTAGTGATGCCCAGCCGCATTTACCAATGAAACCAACTCCGCCAGAGGGCGGCCCAACGCCAGAGGATGTTCGACCTAAGTTATCTGTCTTAAAACAAGCACCGGAGTGCATAGTACATATTCATCAAATTCATTCTTCATTAATGTTTGGTGTAGAAGATAACCCTGAAGTGGTGGAAGAAGTTGCGCAATCGCAATATAAAGTAGGGCTAGAAATTTTACGTCATCCTGGATGTCCTGTGATTGATGAAGGGATGATTGAAGATCATCTTCCAGAAAATCGCAAGACAACCTTAGAGTATGAAGTCATTATACGTGCTTTTAGCAAAGGTTATCCCGACCATGCCGAGCAATTGACGCGCTTGCAAAAAGATTGTTTATATCGCTATGGCGCGCCTTATGTTTTATTTTGCTTAGAAAAAATTCCTGCAGTTTATATAGCCGCGCGTCCTGAGTTTTGGGATAGGATTCATGCAACAGTGGAAGCCTTATATTGGGAAGATAGGCAAAAATGGGATGCCATTCAGAAGATAGATGATCCTTACTTAAAAAGCGAAGCGAAGGTGCGGTTTGAAGAAGAATCACCATTTAGAAAAGCCAAAAATGAAGCGATTTTTCGTTTGCGTGAAGAAGAACTAATGCACTGCGTCGTGGATCTTTCGACAAAGCTTGGCACACATGCTAAGACAGTGCTGGTTGTATTTGGACCTGCGCATGATTTACAGCCTTATTGTGAAAATTTAGGCATTACACTTAGGTTACAGATGGG
>DAHWEW010000014.1:0-14215 GCA_027326225.1 Legionellaceae bacterium | reverse complement strand
ATAGCTCAAGGGAGTCTTATAGAAACTCCTGACCCCCGCTTTGCAAAAGCAGAGTTCGTTATTCATTAAAGTCTCTTAATTTGCTCCTCTGAGAGAATTTACAAAAGGCGCAAGGCCTACCTGGCGACGTCTTCTCAATCTTTTTGAATCAAACACGTTTCTTTTGCCTCATGAGGGTACGACGGACTACAAAATGGAATGTCCACGTTTTGGTCTGACGTTTACAATCGATAAGAAACCGAACTCACCCATGATTCTTGAAGAAACGGGCGAGTCTGTTGTGCAAGGTTCACCTATTCATCCCCATGTCGCAGGGCTTGTTTTGTCGCAGGGGACTTATCAGCGTTATATCGTACCCGTGGCACGATTTTATGCAACGGAACAAGACGCAGAAGTCTCTGATTTTTATCCAGTCGTTCATGATACTCAGGGCGTTATTGCAGCAGCTACCCTTAAAGAACATTGGTTAAAGTCTCGCCCAAAATTTAAGCCCCAATGGAATTATGAAAAGAGTGAAACCTATGTGAGTTTTCAATTAAAAGAGGGAGAACCTATAGCGGACACGGCTGCTGATGCGCTTTACTTAGCCTATATTTATCTTGCAACCAATCAACCAGAAAAAGCCTGGAAGGTATTAGAAGATTGTCATACACGCTTGGGTGGCTTAACTGGAAACCCTGTTGAATTAAAGATTCTCAATTGGATTTGCAATGAGGTTCCTCATGTATTACCCGAGCCTCTCCAAAGCGAACATCAGCAAGAAAAACCTATCCGAAGAACACCTCCTTATGTTGCTTGTCAACTCAAAGCCATGGCGTTGGCTTGTGATTTTTTGCAACAAGACAGACACTTTGATCTCAAAGAACCAACGACTACGGATCAGTCTGCCAATAAAGAGTATGAGCGTTTGCAATATGAAAGTACCAAGGCGTTTCAAAAAAATCTACCCATGACCATCTATCAATCATTCACACGGTTGCAAGCCATGCGTCGCCACTTAGATAGTACGTATACTTTGTCAACCCTTGAGCGTAAACGCTTACTTGATTTTTATCAACAATCTCGTCCTCAACAACCGAAAGGCGCATTGGGGTACGAATGGATGAGCTTGAGTCTGGATGCCATAGAAAATGAACGTGCTGCTATTCTTGCACGAAAAAAAGTCTCTGGGACATTGAATTCTAAAGCCTCAGATGAAAGGCTGGAAGTGATTAAGCATCATCTCAAGCATTTAAAACCTGTGTTGGCAAAGTCAAGCGTGCTTGAACAAGTGCCAATCAACTTATATTTGCCTAAAGACTGCAATATCAAAAAGGAAAATGTAGGGTTTAGTGCCCAAGCTAAATTTGAAAAATGGTATGATAAGCTTCCTGGAGAAGCCGTTACAAAAGATTTATTACGCAGAGCAGTTAATGGTCTCTCTTCAACGACTAACGATGATGATATTGTGAATGATTTCCCAGCACTGTTTCAGATAGCTGTGTCATCAAGAACAGAACATCTTCTTCTACAAGTAAAGCTACGCATATTTTGTATTCATATTTTGCAATCTAGACGGCATATCGATTTAAATGAGCAAGAATCACCTGTGCCGCTTTTATGCAATGTTTTGTATCGAATATTGTCTAACAAAGCAAAATTTTCTGTCACACCTGCCCAATCCGTTTCAGGCTCATTCCCTCAGGTTGTTGCAAGTGTAAGTGACTATTCTGTTCCACCTATCTTAGTTTATCAGGTAAGAGATGTTTATAAGGATATTTTGGCCACTCCTGATGATATTTTACAAAGTCAGAAACATCCAGATCGTACGCCCCTTGATGTCATGCCAACTCCTAAGGCGTCTATCATAGAGGAATTGGGTCTTGATAAACCAATCGCTGAGTTTCTTCTGCCACAAAAGAGTCAATTTTTAGCACTGATTCAACAATATCAAAAAGAAGAAGATGATTATGAGCGAAAGATAAGCGAATTGTGTGGGCAGTTGAAAGACGCACCAGATGAAGTCGCGATAGAAGATGAAGCCGGAAAAGCGCTGCTTTTCAAAGAAAAACAACAAAAAAAGATTTTACAAGGGCTCCTAGGCACCGCCCCACTTCTCATAGAAATACAAGAGGTCTTACAAGCAAAATTGCCTAACCTCAATATCTTGATGGAGCAAGCCTGGACGGATGCCTTGTCTCTCGCAAATCGTGGACCGAAGCTTGCGCGTGATAAAAAAAGATGGGAGATTGAAAAGGCAGCTGGCAGGCGCTTAGCGCTCACCAAAGCGGATTTGTTGTCTTTATATATCCGTGCAGATGCGGCCATTAGTATGGAAAAAACAGGTCTTGACCTGGATGATGCAAAGAACCTGCACCAGCTGATCCATGATGCGATGGTTCATGGCTTAAGACACCAAGTCAGTAAAAAAATACAAGACTCTCTCTTCTCAGCACTTGCATCGAGCGATCCGAATGATCTCGTACAAGCATTCGATCTGTTGGCCAAAAAAGAAATCCCCGGATTAGATAAACCTTCAATCGTTTTACTGCAGCACGAAGATCAAAAGATTTTACGTCCTCGTCAAGTCAGTGCGCTCAGCACACTTTTACAGCGCCATGATAAGGGCACACCGTTTCATGAAACCGTTGAAAAAGTGCCTATGGGAGGAGGCAAATCAAAGGTTATCCTCCCTGTTGCTGCTGAAGAAAAGGCAAATGGGGATAACTTGGTCGTGATAGAAGTGCCTTATGCGTTATTGTCATTGAATCATGCCGATTTGAATCGCACATCTCAACGGTTATTTGGCAAACGCGCTTATCGTTTTGAATTTAATCGCGATAGTAATTGTTCCCCTGAACGCTTAGAGCAATTGTATAAAGATTTCACCGAAGTCATGACAACCCGCGGCTATATGGTCACCACAGGTGAATCCATACCATCATTAGAGTTGAAGTATGTTGAACTATTGCTTAAAGAAGGAGAGCTAGATCCGGCGTGGGAAAGGCAAGTGTTTTGGTGTGATAAAATCTTAAAACTCGTTCACAATTATGCCGATTGCATGATTGATGAAGTGCATCAAGGTTTGTGGATCAAGAAAAAGCTGAACTATACCCTAGGCGAAAGTACGCCTATTGAAGCCTCACTCATCCAAAATGCCATCGCACTCTTTGATTTTATTGATCTCGCGTTCATTAAAGAAGCCCCCTTATTAGAAGATGATTTTGATTGGACACACTTTAGAACAGATCTCGCAACAAGGCTCGTGACAGATCCACAAAGCCCATTGGCTACTTTTCGTGCCGATGCAGTGATGCGATTTGGTCCCAATGTAGACAATGAACTGATTGCTTATCTCACCAATACGGCAGATAAAGAGATTCCTGCCGTCATTCACGCCAGTGTCGAAGACAAAGCATCGCTTGCCTTTTTTAAACAAGAAATCAATGTCACGCTGAAACAAACGCTCACCCGACGTATTGATGAAAAATATGGCACATCAAAACGCAAAGAGGCGAGTCCTATTGAACAAACGCTTGCCATTCCCTATGCAGCCAATAACGTACCCAATGAACGCAGCCGTTTTGGCAACGAACTGGAGTCCATCAATTATTCGATTCAACGGATGTTGATTAAAGGATTGAGTAAAGAACTCTTACAAGAGCAAATAGCTGAATGGCAAGCTGCGGCCATGTATGAACTCTTCCAAGACAAAAAATTGAAACATATTGAGGACACGCCCACTGCGCAAGGATTTTCCTTGCAAGTGGGAGGTGCTATCCGTTTGAGCGAATTGAAAGTGGACGATGATAGAGAAATGACAAATCTCCACAAGAAATTTCAATTTAATCGAACGCTCATCTCTTATATTTTGAAGCAAAAGTGCTTGAAGCAAATTCAACATGATGGCGCCATCATTCATAGTGATGCATTTAATCATGTTGATCTTTATCGCAGCGTTCAAGGTCTATCTGGAACCCCGCCTAAGCAATCTACGATTCATCAACGACTCCATTACGATAATACCTCATCGCTTGGCACAGATGGTTATGTTATTGAAGTCATCAATGATAAAAACACACCCATTTCAAGTTGTGACTATGAACATGCAACACAATTTGTGAATGATATATTAACCCAGTCTAAGGGAGGGGGCGAAACAAGAGCCATCATTGATATTAGGGCTGCTTTCCAAGGGGTTAGTAATTTTGCAGTCGCTCAAGAGATTGCGGCGTTTATCCGTCAACATCCTACTCATTTCAGTCAGCCTTTAAAGCAAGTGCTTTATTTTAATGATGATCAAGTATTGTGTGCCATTCAAGTGAATAAACCGAATCATCCGATAGTCATTGGTACCAGTGATGCAGATGAGTTAGATAGATTACTGAACTCCAAGCCTAATGAACGATTTAGCTATTATGATCAAGCGCGGATCACAGGGACTGATCTGAATCAAGCCGATCATGCACATGCGCTGGTCCTCGTCGATGACAAAATTTCATCAACGGCTTATTTGCAAGGCAGCTCTAGGATGCGAAAGTTGAGTCAAGGCCACACGTTAGAGCTGGTGGTGCCCAAACGATTGAAACATCTGAGTCGTGAGCAATTGATCAAAAAACTGATGGAAAATGACCAAAAAGAATTAAAAATGGATAACTTCTTTGCGGCAAAAGCCAAGATGACCAACATCATCAGACGCCAATCCCTGTCACTCATTCAAGATGTTCCCTCGCATGATCCGCATGCTAAAAGAGCATTGATGCAAGCACTTAAGACATTTTTTGTGGATATCCCCTCTCATGATCTCTATGCCCTCTATGGGGCTACTAATAAAGCACAAGCGATGTCTGCTATTTTTACCCGCATCAAAAATCAACTGTTAAGTTGTTGGCAAGAGGGATTGAAAAATGCAAAGCGCTCGCCGAGTGCTGATGAAGTCATGCAGATGACAGCGGCGTTACAAGATATCATTGATGATGCCCTTCCCAATTGCTTGCCAGAATACGATGGCCCAGATGAAGCGGAAGCGTTAGAAGTTGAGGTTCAAAAAGAAGTACAAAAAGAAGTTGAAACTGAAACCATAGAGCTTAAAGATTGTTATGATCCGAGTCTGGTTGCCCTAGAAAAGATGTCTTGGCGCGATCACCCTTTGCCAACAAACGCTACAACTTTAAGTCAAGTGGCGGTATCACTCAATGTCATGTGCACTCCTCCTGGGGAAGCATCAGTGAATATATTTTCTGAAAATATATGCGCTAGCAAAAATTATGCACACACTTATGTCAATCAAACTCACCTCGTAGGTGTATATTTAAAACCGGTTCATTTGGTTTGGTACAATATTGGACTTGGTGGACAACTTCAGGCAATGCTTGTGACTCCTGAAGAAGCGGCAGAAATGAAACCCAAAATCAACGCGCTGCAAGGAAGTTGGTTGTCTACTTTGGATGATACAGTCATCGCTGGGGCAGGAAAGAGACCCGGGAATGTGCTTCAAACTCCAGCATATCAATCCTTGCGAGAACAAGTGCACTTTTTCAGTGGCAATCTGCAGGGGCTCGCCAATCAAGAGGTTCCATTGACTTGGTTAAGAGAACAAACGATTGAAAAACTTGATTTTTTCAAAGATAAGTTACTCAAATATAGGCCTGGAAGTTCCTCCGGATATCAACAGCTGCAATCATTAATCACACAAAATAATATCGAAGGATATACCTATATTGCCGAACACCCATTTGACGATTTCACCCATTTTGATTGGAAAAGCGTTTTACCGAAAACCATGCCCATGCAAATCACGGAGTATAAAAAAGTAGCTCGTGCATTTCAAACTCTGAATACGATGCATAAAGATTCCCCACAGGAAATAACCTTTGATATTAATACGCTGGATGTGCCGGTAAGTAGCTTATCATTTGTGAATAACCATTTAGAATATCTGAATGGCTTAAAAGAGTTAGCCACGTGTTTAAGCCCCAATGAATTTTTGACTAAAATAGAGGCAAATCAGGCGGCCGTGCGCATATTGACCACAGTTCTTCATATGTCGCTTGAAGAATTCTATAAGCAACATGGCTATCAAAAAGAAAGCACGCCTACTCCCCCTGGTGCTTGGTGGCACGCACGTCTCGAACTATTGAAAATCATTCGTTTTATCCCAGGACTGGATTTCAAACCACTCACTGATGTGTGTATTTTAAATTGGTGTAAGCGTGCGACAACATCGAGCTGGCTCATATCACTCTTGTCCATACAACCAGTCTCTCAAAAATTAGTGTCACAAATCCTTGGTAACGCTCACTGTGATCATGCGTGTAAGATGGCTATTCTGGACTTACCGATTTCCTTGGATGAAACAACCATACAAACATTATCATATAGGTGTGATAATAATGAACAAATAAGTGCTTTGCTAAAACGTCCTGAGCTCACCGATCCATTCATAGAATCATGGTGCAAACAAGCAAAATCCAGCGACATCCTGCTCACGGTTTTATCCAAACCAAACATTTCACAAGAAACAGTGTTTCAAATCCTGAACAACCCACTGTGTGATTATGACTGTGTGAAAATCATTCTAAGCTTACCCACATTGAATAAGGTTAATTTAGAAAAGTTAGCAGCCACGAGGCTCATGAAAGCCGAGATGGAGACTTTGCTAAAACGTCCTGATCTCAGCGATGAACTCATCGAATCATGGTGTAAATATACAGACTTAGTTGACATACTTCTCATTATTTTAGCGAGACCAACCCTTTCTCAAGAAGCACTATTACAAATTTTGAACAATCCAGTATGTAATAATACCTGTGTGAAAATGATTCTTACATTATCCCCTTTAAGTGAGGCCAATTTAGAAAAGCTATCATCCAAGTGTACCAGCAAAGAAGAGATAGAGACTCTGTTCAAACATCCTAATCTCAACGATAAACTCGTAGAATCATGGTGCAAAAACGCTCAATCCATTCACATACTTCATCTTGCTTTATCGAGACCATTTACCACACAAGAGATCGTATTTGCAATCCTTAACAATCCATTATGCGATGATCACTGTGTAACCGCTATTCTTAAAAAAGCGCCATTGAGTGAGGCCAATTTAGAAAAACTATCATCCAGGTGCACCCAAAAAGAACAGATAGAGACATTGCTAGAACGTAATGATCTCAGTGATAAACTGATAGAATCATGGTGCAAAAATGCAACATCCCGTGACATTCTGCTTCTTGTTTTATCCAGATCAACAGTTTCATCAGGAACGGTAGCAGCTGCTCTTGAAAATCCTCACTGTGATGATGCTTGCATCCTGACTATTCTTAAATTACCTGTGCGATTGGCTGAAATAAATTTGGCAGCAACAGCTATGAAATGTAAAACGGATGCACTTATAGAGGCTTTGCTAAAACGTCAGGATCTCACTGTTTTGGTTTATAGTGCTATTTTAAAAAATCCTCAATTATCCGAAAAGCATTTTTTAATCATTATTCAAAGTGGCTTTTTTCTCAGGGAGATTTATCAACATCGAAACGCAACTAAAACAGTTCAAAATGCCATTTTGAACCACCCATCCATA
This sequence comes from Legionellaceae bacterium, assembly GCA_027326225.1. Taxonomy (GTDB): domain Bacteria; phylum Pseudomonadota; class Gammaproteobacteria; order Legionellales; family Legionellaceae; genus DAHWEW01. The sequence goes on along the minus strand of DAHWEW010000014.1, from coordinate 6,663 downwards.
GATGCCGGTGGCTTGTGTGTGATTTTAAATGACTCTCCTCTCATGGATACAGAACAATTAAAAAGTTTCTTAAGCGCCACCGCACTTGATTTACAAGGGTTACGTCTCATCGTTCAAAGAAAAGAGATAAATGAACCTCTTCTTTTACAAGCAATCAATCACCCAATCTCTAAAAATGATCCCGTCTTGATAGAGCAAGTTCTGGCAAATCCTATTGCATCACCTGATTTGTTTGTAAATATCTTAAATCGCCTGTCTTTGAATGACACGCAGCTTCTGCAAAAAATAGCAACTTACGCCTTTGCTCGATACCATACTCAAAATCAAACGCCAGATGCTATCAATGCTTGGGAAGCCTGTTTGCTCCAAATCGTTCTGAAAACACGAACGGATGTATCTCTAAAACGCAGTATGGTTCGACTGATTGCTAGTGGGCCGATTAACCCCTCATTTGGCTTTAAACTCCTCAAATTATTTGGGAAAGACATCGTCGGGGAATTACCGCTGATGGAAATGATTCCTCAAGCGAATCATCAAGAGTTTGATGTATTCTGTGATTTTGAAACATCAGGACCATTTCCACCCATTGTCCTTAATTTACTTGCCAAACAGTGTAAAACTGGTGATCAATTAAGAAAATTAATAACACGTCCAGATGTCACAGAGAGTACGTTAAAAGTCATTGTAAATCATGCGATTATTCAAAAAGATAACCTGATACTGGCACAATTGATGACCCATCCACAGGCAAGTCCTGAAGTGTTGGCAATGGTTGCGAATCATTCTCAATTTTCACTCACCGTACTAGAAGACATGATGATAACGCCAAAGAACTCGATAAATCCCGATGTGCCCTTAGCTTTAGCAAAAAAGGTATTTTCGCAATGTCAATTGCAGAAGAAAACCGCTGAAGCCACCTCATGGGAAAAGGGTGCACGTTGGCTTCTCTCGCTTTCTAGCGCGTTACATGTGAAACAAGAGATGATGACCATTATTAAGAACAATCAACTAGAGGTTACGCTCGGACAGATTCTCTTAAAAACAGGTGATGAGGCTGATATAGAATGGATACCAATATCTGACATGATTGCCGAAGCAGATGAAACCGAGCTCCCTTTATTGATCAACTCTAAGATAAAATTTAGCGATAACGATCTTTTGGTTTTAGCCCAAAAAGTACACCTGAAAGAGCAAATAGATGCCATGCTGGATAGACCTGGCATGACGAGCGCCATTGCAGATGTGCTACTCAACAACCCAAACTTTACTGGCAAAATTGGTTCTTGGGATTGGTTGAATGAGCAACAAATTTTATTGGTGCTTGATAAGACCAAAGATTTTGATAGTCTCTTTTTGGCATTCAATCATGCCAATCTGACTAAAACCACCCGAAATGCTTGGGTGAATCAGCAAGAAATAAAGCAGAAAGATGAAAAAGAAAGAGCAGATGCCTCCAATAATGCTGAATTGAAAATGAGAGCCGCCTTAGGCGCATTGAAAATAAAAGCGCTAAAGCATGCTTTATATTCATCACATCATGACGAATATAAAGAAGCTGCAAAAGCAGCCTTTTATCTATATGTTGAGATGGAAGATGAAATTACCAAATATTTCGCTAACCATATCAATAAAGACCAATTTTTAGCAGGCTGTACAGCAGCCATCAATCGGGCAAAACCCGTACTCGAAAAGCATCGTGGTTATAAACAAGTGGTATTGGATATTCTCAATGTCATCATGCTATGTCTCACCTTAACCTTTCACAACATAGGAACAGGACGATGGCGATTTTTTGTAGCCAAAACAGATAGCATACAAGTCGTTGATCAATTAGATGAGAATAGTAAAAAGATACCCTAGGATGTCACGTTCACTCTTCTTGCACTTCTATTTTATTGAGTTTATTGTTGAGGAGCTTTGCCACATTCAACACAACAGACTGAGGGGGTCATTTGATGACTTTTGCCTGTGCATAAACTCAATAAAAAAAGGTTTTTTTTAATTTCATTTGTTTCAACATTGCTGTTGCATCATGTAAGCTTTGCAACCCTTCCTTCCCTTTTCCTAGAAAATCAAATTGGTGATCAATATCCTTGGTTTGCAGAGATAACCTATCCTTTCGCTCTTAATGAACGGCATCATGTTTATATTGATGCAGCGGGGGCATACTCATTTATAAAAAGTAACAGTAATATTCAACTGGGACTTCTTTATAGACATTTACTAAAATCAGATGAATCACTAGGTGGATATCTTTATACCGCTTACAATCGCTCACCTTTTAGTCAAGTATTCTGGACACTAAACCCTGGCTTAGAGTTCATGCATCAACAGTGGCAAGTGAACTTCAACGGCTATATTCCAATTAGTGCTAGGATTAAAAACAGTGGTCCGACACAGTTAGCCTCGCAATTTGGCCTTGATGATTACCTTTATTTCCAGGGTCATAATGAGTTTGATCAATTATTACAACCCAGTAATTCTGTAGGGCCAGGCACTGATTTGATTGCGAGTTATCGTATCAATCGTCTCTACAATATGAGCGTCTCTTTAGGAAGCTATTATTTTCACTTCCCAAACCCAGTCATTGATAGTCAATCTCATATTTTAGGTGTCACGACAGGTATTTCCACTCCTAATCTTCACAATTTTACATTTAAGCTCGCTTATAACCATGATCCCTTACAGAAAAGCGTAGTGACTTTAGCCATTAAATTTCATGTAGATAATCCTTCTTCCAGCACAAATCCTAATTGGCTCGATAAACCTGTACAACATAATATTGCAACCCTGGGTCAAGCAAACTCTATTCCGATTGAGAATGGATGGGTAACGACTGGCAAATCCGTTGTCATTCAAGATAACATCTGGTTTTTTACACCCAATAGTGGTGCGCCTCACCTTTCTCTTTCTGAAGATTCCGTGCAACTCAGCGATTGCACTTATGAACATCCTTGCTCAAATCTCAATACCATTACAACATTTGCCATTGCTAAAACCAATCTTCAAGCACAGTTTAAAGATCCACCCAGCTTATTTTTAGCCCCTGGGCAATATACTTTTCCTGACCAAGAACTGCTTCTGGCTGGCAATGAATCACTCATAGGCCGAAGTCAAAATTATATCAACGAGGCCCAAGGGTCAGAAAGACCAACCCTTGTCGTGAATCAACTTTCAATCTCAGGTGAGGATGGAAATCAAAATAATACACTGGCAAATTTACAATTAATCAATGCAGGAGGGACTATCGGTAACGCCATTTTTATTGCAAATACAGAAAATATTATGCTTGATAATCTCAAAATTGGAGTGATGGATCCCTCCCATTTATCAACCAATTATGAAAGAGGATTACTCTTACAAAGCGCAGGCAATGTGACGCTATCGAACAGCACGATGGACATTAACAATTTTTTACAGAAAACCGATGGCGTCGCTTTAGGAATTGAGATGGCAGGTCTTCAGAAATTCACCATTACAAATAGTCAAATTAATGTTCAATCTATAGACAGCTTACAACCAACCATAGGTCTTGTTCTTTTAGAGAATGGGTCATACATCAACATCAATCACAGTCAACTCAACCTATCTACGGATTTTACGGGAGATAGTCCGTCAACGACTAACTTTGCCATTGGTATTTTAGGTCAACCTGGGGTGACTACAAGTATCGCTTTGAATCAAAGTCAGTTATCTACGCATATTACTGGAGGCAACTATCATGCGAACAACATCGAAGTATCTGGTAACACGACCGTACAGGTTATTGATTCTACCCTGAGTACTTCTATGACTAGTAAGGGTAACACCGAAGGTTCTTTTAATCTCTCATTTGCTGGCTCTTCTGAGATCACTCTCATGAATTCTTCGCTTTATGCTTATTGTGAGAGCACGAATGGAAAAGGGAGTGCAACCAATGTCAATATGTTAGATGGTTCAAAAGCACATTTTTCCAATAGTAAAGTCACTTCAAATGGGCAAGCAGCAGCAGTTTCTGGAAATACCAACATTACTGCCTCAGATGATAGTTCGGTTGATATTTATCAAAGTCTGCTTAGCACTTCATTTTCCGGGGGCGCGGCCCCAGCAGGCGTTGAGCCTTCTGGCGCAATTTCAATATGGACTCTTGGGCATTCAACTGTGACTGTCAATGAAAGTGATATCAGATCCCTCTCATTGAATGATGTCACTCTAGCCGATATTATTCAATCCGAAGATTTCTCACAGGTAAACGTTTCAAACAGCCACCTGATGATGTCACAAACCTATGGCAACATGACACCGAACGATGAATCAGCTGCCATGATTGTGGGTTCGAATGCCAAGGTCTTGATCAAAAACTCTCAAATCTACGGAGAACTGTCAGGAATAAGTCCGCATACATTTAATTTTATTTACGCTTTTGGATCAGGCTCAATTTCTATAGAAAACACAGCCATCCTGGCCAAGAACACCTCAACCTCTGAAAGTGGTCAACAACAAACAATTGGTGCGTATGCTACTGGGCAAGGCGCTTTGATTACATTAATCAATAGTCCCTTGTACCTCATTGGACAATACCCAATAGATGCGGTGACCGTTGATGGAGGACAGGTGATTATTACACCTTAGGTTAAAATAATGAGGGGGATCAAAAAACTGCTCTTCTAATCACACCCCAAAATAATTCATTCTTTGTTAATAATGCATTGCTATAGTTAAAATAAAGGATCTACAAGGTAATATTAAATGCCCCCAGAAAACACAAGCCAATATGATGTAAATCAGCCCTCACACTTGGAATCAAAATTGAGTGATTCAGAAAAAATGAAACAACACTTATTGTTTAAACCTGAATTACCGAGCGAAGAAGAGCGTTTAAATGAAATTGCTAAGAAAATCCCATTTTTTACTGAGTTACTGCGAAATTTTAATTTTTCTACGAGTTCTAGTCTTGCTGAATTAAATGTGCAAGACACATCAGCATTAGCTGGGTTACACTGGGGTGGAGTTGCATTAGCAGCCATTGATTTTTTTCGCATACCGGCCGTGTATTTGGCTTGTGCAGTGACCGGTGAAAAACCACCCATCTCCTTAACCAATAATGGACGCTGGGTCTACTCTGCAGTCCTTCTCGGTTTAACAGTCACAGCGCTTGCACTGCCAATGGTTGCTCTTCCTATGGCCATGGCCATAGCAAGTCTCACGTTTGGTTTTGGCATTTATTCTTTAGGAAAAGCTTTATATGCTCGGGCTAAGGCGAGAAATGAGCTCAAGGCCGTGAATCAGCAGATTATTGCAGAAACGAGAGAATTGAATATTTTACGCCATCATACAATCACTTTGGAACAAAACTTACGCCTTGCTGAGACAAATCAAGATGAAATAGGTGCTGCTAAAATAAGAGAAGAACTGAAAGTCGTTCAAGCACTTTTTAAAGACACATTAAAAGAAAAACAGACCATTTTGCAAGAGTTGTGTAATAAAAAATTTCATTGTGAAGAAATACTTAAGAAAAAAGAAACCGCCATTAACGATAAATCCGTTGCCACTTTTTTATTATCACTTTCAGTGGTGGGCTTAGGTTTAAGTTTCATTTTTCCCCCCGTGGGTCTCGGCATTTTTGCAGCCAGTACAGGTTTGGCAGGACTCTATGCTACTGTTCGAATCATCCAGGTAGGTGTGAAATGGCTAAGGAATAAAGTCAGTTCAAAAACCAAACTAGCAGAACAAAAATCACCGATTGCAACCCATACCGATTTTAATCATGAATTGTCCAACTACCAATCTTTAAGTCCAAAACTCTCTACTGCAGAAGCCATGAATAAATTATTCGGAGAAAAGACAAAGCCCAAAGAAGACAAACAGTCTGATAAAGAGCAATTTTTCCGTCAACAACATGAACAGCTGAAAGAGATTATGGCTCACCAAAACCCAAAAGAGCTCTTGAATTTTTTTAATCAGGTCGCCTTATATATCCAATCAAACCCACATTTCACGCTGATGCATGTCCGTCAGCTTTTTTCTAAAATACACGCCCCTCAGGATACGTTTACGTTGTTCCAACAAGCCATATCTAGTGAGCATTTCTCAGAAGAAATACGCAATAATTTGTTAAAAACAGGCCCTCTGCGAGATTTTTTGCTTGAGAAGGAAATGCCTTTACTCCCATTAGCAGAAAAAGAATCTAAAGCCTTCACTCCGCCATCCCTTACGGCATCTGAACCAAATACGGACTTAAAACCCAGGGCAACCGCATCTTAATTTAAACCTTTTATGAGAGTCGTACGTACATCATCATTAAGTGCAGCCATGTGCCTCTTACGTTTCACACTCGCGTCAATAGAAGTATCACGACGAATAATATTGAGTGCAATATGCCTGAAAATGGCATAATTTTCAGGAGAGGCTTCTTTTCGAATTCTAGATTCATCTTCTCGAAACGTAACATCAAGCGTCCAATGCAAAGAATTTTCCACAGCCCAGTGCTTACGACTGGCACCTAATAGTGGCGCAGCCATTGGTGTACATGAGCTAATATAAAAGCGCGTATCCATCGTTCTAAAATCCCGACCCTCTCTAATCGTCTCGACCATAACTACGCTGGTTAGTTTTTTCCATTTTAGCCCCTCAGGCATGTGTTTTTTATATTTTTTAAAATCAATGGCATAAGCACGTCGTGTT
>DAHWEW010000149.1:0-5608 GCA_027326225.1 Legionellaceae bacterium | reverse complement strand
ACGATTATTTTGAGGAAATAAGTAAGGGGCATGGCCGTGTTGAAACACGTAAAGCGTGGATATCAACCTGTTTGGATACTTTGGCGAATGCAGATAAGTGGTCTGGTTTAACCGCCATTGGAATGGTCGAGTCTGAACGTTACATTAAGGGTGTGACAACCACTGAGCGCCGCTACTATATCGCTTCAATAGCTCAAAATGCAGCGATTCTTTCTCATGCGATACGATCGCATTGGGCTATTGAAAATAAGTTGCATTGGGTACTTGATGTCACTTTTAATGAAGATGCATCTAGGGTAAGAAGAGACAATTGTGCGGAAAACCTGGGCATCATTAGACATGTGGCTATTAACATTTTGCGTCAAGATAAAACATCAAAGAAAAGTGTAAAAGCTCGACGCTATAAGTGCGCAGTAGATCCTAAATATGCAAACAAAGTGCTGGATGGCATTTTTTAGATCACACATGTTTTTGCCCTGGCCAAAGAGTGGGATCGGGTCAAAAGTGCAGAAAAATACGTTGAAATGGTACAGATGGATTTGATACATGACCATACGCTCATTTTTCAATTACACAACAATTTTGAAATTATGGGGATTTTAAAAGATTATTTTCCAGATGATAAAGACTCAAAAGGGTATGCGAGCCATCTCATTTGGCACAATCCAGAAGTTCTATCTGAACAAGTCGTTCCAGTGTCTACTGTCCATAGACGCAAATACCATCATCGTGATCCTGATCATGCTCGGGTTGCATCTGTGCAATATAAACTCAGGCAAATCAATTCATTTGAAGAGTTTGAGACCCAAATAGAATACTTTATTCGTGTGGTTGCCGAATATAATACTGATTTTCTCCTTTTTCCTGAATCTTTTACCATGCAGTTGTTATCTATCCATAAAAAACCTTTACCTCCTGAAGAAGCCATTGCTGAACTTGCGACTTATACCGAAAGGTATCAAGAAATGATGGTTAAATTTGCCATGCAATACAACATCAATATCATCGGCGGATCGACAGCAACCAAGCAGGGGGACGAAATACAAAATGTGTCTTATGTATTTTTGCGCGATGGTTCCGTCTATGCTCAGGGAAAAATTCATCCGACACCAGATGAACGCCAAGTTTGGCATATGAAGGGGGCTTCTCGCGTTGATAAAATTATGACTGATTGTGGGCCAATTGGGGTATTGATTTGTTATGACAGCGAGTTTCCTGAGTTGTCACGTCATCTGATTGAACAAGGCATCTATATTCTTTTTATCCCTTTTTGCACGGACCAACGTACGGGTTATTTAAGAGTGCGGTATTGTGCACAAGCAAGAGCTGTGGAAAATCAGTGTTATGTTGTGATTGCGGGCAATGTAGGCAATTTACCAGGAGTGAAAAATATGAATGTGCAATATGCACAGAGCTGTATTTTAACCCCTTGCGATTTTCCTTTTGCTCGGGATGGTATTGCTGCAGATACAACCCCTAATGTCGAAACCATCGCAGTTGCAGACTTAAACATCAGAACATTGATTGCAGCGCGTAATACAGGCTCTGTTATCAACCTTAAAGACAGACGAAAAGATCTGTATTCTCTCAAGTGGCATGATCCAGATATAACATAAATCCAGATTTGGGGGGGGCCTAATAAAATCTTAATAATGCTCCAATATAATCCACAGAATTCTTAATCACAATATGATGACAATGCCTTCCATGAATATTCTGGTGAGTTCATGTGACTATGATGGTTGTATCGGTCACACTCATTATGTACAAACCCCAAAAGAGAGCAGGGATGTTATAATACAAAACCCTGGTTTTATCAAACATTATCAAGTTCAAGCCGAGTGAAATGTTCAGAGAATCCTGGTGCCAACTATTGTGAGTAACAAGCCGATATGTAGCCCGGGTGGAGCAGAGCGTAACCCGGGTTTTGGACCGAGGTCAATTTAGCTCGTACAGCTGACTAATTCTCCATTGTTACACAGGCACCAACTAGGTGAGTTTCCACAGCTAAAGCAAATCTGCTCGGATTGGTCGCAATATGCTCCGCCACTTGACTGGCCCTTGTTCCAGCTGCAAAAACCTCCGGCATAGGTTGGATTTTGCGTACAATAGTTAGTGCTTGGGGGAGGTTGTCCTGTTAACAAAGGCGTAGTCAAACTGGCTGAAATAGAAGCCTGATAATTGGGTACACTCTGCGTTACATTATTGCAATATCCAGAAGAAGGGGTTTTGCAATCTTGCATTTGAGTGGTGGTGACCCCAGCTATGGTACTGGCTGTAAAATAACTTGCTTGAAACGTTTTGATGTCATAAATTTGTTTATCACCTATGGTCGTGATGTCGCTTGGAAGTTCAACGCCTGTGATCTGAGTCAGGGTTTTGGGACAGGTCACTGGAACGACAGATAACTGACTCCAATTTGCAGTATTAAATCCCGTGACTGCGCTAGAAGCAAAAGTACAGGCATTCATCAATGTTTCTTTAGCAGGATGAGCCACACCATTGTAGGTGACTGAATATTTCGAATTGATTGTGGAATAGTTGTTAAAGTATGCGTCACATGATGCAGCATTTTCTATGTTGTTTTGCCAATTAACTGTCGTGTCTGTTCCCCAAAATTGACCGCAGGGAGCTGGAAATGCACCTGATCCTCCTCCTGCCATGTAGATGTCAAATGAGTTGGGATTTGCTCCAATGTTTACAGATTGAAATATCATATAAGGATATGACGTTTTAGTGTTAAATTTAATGGCAAAACAATAACCATTTAACTCGTTACATCCGGTTGAGCAGCCGGTCATTCCGAGTTGATCACCAATGGCCGCAGTCCCCACAGCGTAAACAACATTATTCGGGGTAAATAAGTTAGAGATAGAGCCGTTAGCAGTATCCATTGCTACGGCTTCTATCATTGCCCATGAGCCTAGCATTGTTTCTGGTGTTGCATAATAATCTGTGTCCACACAGACATTGCCTTGAGGCGCTGATCCGTAAGGAAAAGCGGTATCCGTGGTGTTTAAAGAGAGCTGTTTTAAACTTAAGACATCTGACTGACTGGGTTTTGAGCATAAAAAAGGATCCGGTGCATTATTTGATCCGTTGGTTTTGCAAACTTGTGGTCCATCTGGAATCCCGTTGGTAGATAAAATGTGACGGTCGATGGTTAATGACAGGATACAATGTGATTTTGACGGCAAATAAAATGGACTCGGACAATATCCATTGCCCGTGTTTTGTGTGACGCCATTGGTTGGGACCAATACCAGCGTGCGATTTATCTTAGTCATATTGGTGACCTGATATTGCACGGTTGCATATCCATAAGAGGGTAAGTGTAATGCGGTTGGCGTGAGCGGTGTAAACGCAAACTTAGGCTGTGTTTCGGCATGAATTGAGGTAATTCCTGCTAAAAAAACAGCAACACATGAAGCTGAAGATATGTGCTTTCTTGTTCTAATCATTGCCCCCACCTTAGGTTGATGTATGAGATGAAATACAAATCAACGCCCATCAGTAATCCCAGCTGGTAAGCCTGAGTTTCCTTCACAGAAAGTAACTGTATAACCCACAGAATTAGAGCTGTTGGGTAGATTATTGGTGCAATTAAACAAACTCGTTGCATCATCAAATTGATAGGTGTAAACAGATGGGCAGGCCGTTTTCATCCATTGGATCGTTGATTGAACATTCCCTGTCCATTGAGGATCAGTTTGTGGTGTGGATTTGCCAGCAGGCGTACAACTTTGAGCTGATGAGTTGGCACCTATTCCTAATGTCCACCAGTCTACACAACCACAACATTGTGAAATAGATAAAGCGGAATAATTTGGATAGCTTCCATAGCAACTATTAAAACGAGGTGAGGTATCGCCTGTAGGAACAGAACAAGCCATTAATTGTTTTAGCGTATATTGATCGCTTGGAAAGGGTGTTCCAAGTGCTTGATTACAATTAAAGTACGTGTTTGCTTTGGTGGCATTCTGTGCACATGCCTGATTGGCTGTCCAGTACCCCAAGAAGGCGCCACAGACTTGATCAAGATTATTATCTAACCCACATTGTAACCCAGTTGTACAGGCAGGTAGGCCACTTCCACAGGTTGTACTCGACGTCTCGACCCAAAAATAGGTGTCTTGAGGGACAGCAGCAGTTTCCCAGTTACAGGCTCCAAAGCCATTTGTTGCCGTATAGCTACCAGGCGTACCACAGCTATAGTTATTGGCAGTGACATAAGGACCAGGAGCAAATTGGATTGGAATATGAAATCCATTGATGGTTTCAACATCATAATCATCCGCAGAAGATATATTCATGGTAATTTCTGCTTGAGTCGCTGGAGGTAAAAACCCTTGTCCAGTCGCACAGGATGTAGTTCCCCCCTGATTACCACAATCTGCCTGACCGCAGGTTGTTCCATTACACAATGTGCTAGCAGAAATGGTACCACTCCATTGAACGTTTGGATCAGCCAAAGTTAAAGGGATAGTAATGGTATTGGAGCCATTAGGAGCTAACTGATGTGTGTCATTATCAGGGTCATAATTCTGCCAATAACAGAGATGAGTGGTTTCATTACAAACGGTACCTTCAGGACAAGGCGTATCAGGGCAATTTGGTGAGGCCGCCAATGCTCCCCCATTTAAAGAAAACCAGACGTCAAAAGAACAATGATTATTGAAAGTGATGACTCGGTTGGTGCTTATGGAGTGGACCACAGTAGTTGAGGTTGAAAGCGGTGTGCTTCCACCAGCATAAAAAACGGTTGCAGTGACTGTAAAAGCTGTCGGTGTTGTTTCTGTTGGGGCAACAAAAGTCCCTTCAATTTGGCAAGCAGCGCCTGACGGTAATGAGGGGGAACCACTACAGCTATCTGAAGTTGATGTAAAAGTGGCGCCAGTTCCACCAGTGATGACTACTGAGTCGGAAGTAATGGTGACTGCTGTGGAATTATAATTGGTAAACAAAAATTGTAATGTTTTGGAGTTTGAAGCCCCGCCAACCATTGTTGCAGGTAAATAATTGGGCGAGACCAAACTTCCTATAACGCCCGTCACACTGGTGACAGTGGTACCTGTAGATACAGTGACAGGTGAACCTTCAGAGTAAGAAAGCGTTGCAGTCACGCTTTGAGTACTGGGTGTTGCTGATTGAGCTGTATAACTTCCTGACACCGTACAAGACTCTCCAGCATCCAAACTAGAGGCACAGGTGGTTGTAAAACTCGGGTTTTCAGATTGATTAGATTGAATGGTCACACTTGTTGCTTGGGATGTGATTGTATTGGAAAATTTAAAGGTATAGTTTGCTGAACTACCCAGTTGCAATGTTTCAGGTAAGGATGTGATGACTGATCCTTGAACGAGACTTTGTGATTCAGATTTGACAGCAATGGTACTTACCGCAGGCAAAGTCACTTGATTGTTATCATAACCACTCATGGTCAATTGGAGTGTTTTGGCGCCTATTAATATGGGATCAAGTCTCACGATGACAGTACAACTGCTTTTTGCGTTTAAACGCTGACCTGTACAAGTATCTACGAAAGTAAATTCATTAGCAGGACTTACGGATGATTGAATCACCAGAGGTTTTTTTAATTGAAAAGGGA
>DAHWEW010000148.1:0-5613 GCA_027326225.1 Legionellaceae bacterium | reverse complement strand
TTGAGTATTGATAGACTGGACGAAGAAATAGAGTCCATTCAGGACATTGGCATCAAAAATATTCTTTTATTTGGAATCCCTGAACATAAAGATCCTTATGGTTCGGATTCTTACTCTTCCAATGGCATCATTCAAAGAGCCTTAACTAAAATCAAAACCATAGCTCCTGAATTACTCATTATCTCAGATATTTGTTTATGTGAATATACCGATCATGGCCATTGTGGCGTCATCGTTGACTCACCCGCACAATCAGAAGCTCAGGTTGATAACGATAAGACTTTGGACTTAATCGCTCGTCAAGCGGTCAGTCATGCCAAGGCCGGAGCTGATATTGTTGCACCCAGTGGTAATATGGATGGGATGGTCAACGCCATGCGTATCGCTCTAGATGAAGCAGGCTTCTCAAACCTTCCTATTCTGAGCTACTCAGTTAAATATGCTTCCGCTATGTATGGACCTTTTCGCGTGGCTGCTGAAGGTGCTCCTCAATTTGGTGATCGCAAAACGTATCAAATGGATTATGCCAATCGGCATGAAGCCTTAAGAGAATGCGCGCTTGATATCAGTGAAGGTGCTGATATGTTAATGGTCAAGCCTGCACACACATATTTGGATATCATCTATCGTGTGAAAGAAGCCTTTCCTCATTTACCCTTAGGGGCTTATCATACCAGTGGCGAATTTGCGATGCTCAAATCTGCCTCTCAAAATGGATGGATAGATGAACAAAAAAGTGTCTTGGAAGTATTAACCGCAATAGAGCGAGCAGGAGCCGATTTTATTTTCACCTACTATGCAAAAGAAGTTGCAAAATGGTTGGCCAAATAGATCATCAAATAATTAGGGCGTGTCATCAATTGGTTTTTCAAGGCGAAAATACTAATTGATGACACGCCCTAAGCATGCTCTCTTTTTCTAGGGCACAACATCAATAATGTTAAGCGTCTCTGATCCTCGCTTTTGATCTGATCTTTGAAAATAACTAATTTTTTTGAAGAAGAAGGGTTAGATAAAATGAGAAAGATAAATAACCCACCATCAAATCTTATTGCAGCTTGAGTAAATTTCATATCATGCCCATGCTTATCCTTTAAAAACCATTGCCCTGATTGGTACATTAACTGCTTATATTGAGAAATAGGGGCATGTTCATAGATACAAAAGACAGCGCTTGTGAATAATATAAAAAGGCAAAGAAAGATAATGCCAATAGAAAATGAGGATTGCATCACAACGATACTTGCAATCACATGTATCAGAATAACACAGCGAAGATAATCCAACGATTTACCGAATGTTATCGTGAAGCCTGATAAACTCAACAATCTCAACCATCTCCCTATCCTCTGGCTCTTCATAACCCATCAACCATGCATATAAGTCAGGATCAGGATGATTCAGCAAATGTTCAAAAGCTGTGAGCTGTTCGTCACTTAAGGTATTTAAATGTTTTAAAAACCGCTCAAAAATCAAATCTAATTCGAGCATTCCACGGCGACAATTCCAGTTGATTTTGGCTTTTCTTTGAGTAACATTCATAGGATATCGTCTGTAGATGAAATCGCAAATGATGCTACACTACGTCTTATCCATAATACAAGAGGTTTCTATAAAACGATGTCACTCTTTTATCATCAAATCAATGAGAGAACCTTCAATACTTTTTTACCTTATGCAAAAGAATTGCTGTTATCTCCAGAGAAAAACTATTTATTCGACTTATCTTACCTGACATGCTTACAAGTGATAGGTGAACAAGCGCGAGATTTTTTACAAGGCCAATTAAGCTGTGATATCCGTCAAGTCACGACAAATGAAATACGTCAGGGTAGTATGTGTAACTTGAAAGGGCGAGTATTGGCTTTAATGGATGTCATCTTCTCTGAACATCACGGACTCAATCTTGTTTTACCAAAGGATTTGTTATCACCCACAGAAGCGTCACTTGCAAAAACGGCCATGCTTTCTCGGGTAACGCTTCAACTTGTCCCTGAATTTGAGGTATTTGGATTTTATTTACAAAACTTAGATGAAAGTCTGCCATTACCCATCTCATACCCAAATGCCCCATTAGGCGTTGTATCAGATGAAGATTATTTGGTTTATCATCTTGGCCAACACTTCTATATCATGCTCATCAAAACCGATAAAGCCCAAAGCATACGTCATCAATTCATACAACAATCGCAATACTTAGGCTCTCTCACCTGGCATACCTTGCAACTCAGACAAAAACGAATAGAAATCTATGCCAGCTCTCGAGGCCTATTTTTACCACATCGCCTCCATTTACATTTATCAGGTCACATCGATTTTAATAAGGGTTGTTACAAAGGACAAGAAATCATCGCCCGAACTCATTATCGGGCTACACTGAAGCATGAACTAAAATTATTCACAATCCATACCGATGAAATGCTAAAATCAGGGCAAAAACTATTTTCGTTACCATCTCATCAAGAAGTAGGTGAACTCATTGATTTTTCACCCATCGATGAACAAACTTATCTGATTGCAGCCAGTGTATTTTTCGAACACCCTACTACTGTTCTCATTGAAGGTCATAAGAATGAAGTGACCCTTCTACCCTAACCACCTGGAAGCATGCGTTTTAATACATTATCTTTATCAATAAAATGGTGCTTAACAGCACCTAAGATATGCAAGATGACTAACCCAATCAAGATCCAGGCAATGGTTTTGTGACCTTGCAGCGCGAGCTTAGCTAACCCTTTGTTTGGCTCAATAGGCAAAGAAAGCTTGAATAGACCAAAATAAACAGGAGCTCTGGTTGCGGCAACAGACATCACCCAACCACACATGGCCATTGAAATGATCCCTAAATATAAAAAATATTGCACAAAATGAGCTAAGAATCTTTGCCAGTGTGGCACTGTATCAGGTAAATTGGGCTTTCCTTGATATAAAATCCATAAAAACCTCAAAATCATAAGAAACAACACCGTAAGCCCAAATGATTTATGCATCATAAAAGCAAAGCCTTGATAGTCTTTTGGCAAATCATCCAGAAAAAAACTTCCCGATAACATCGCAATCACAATGATTGCGATCAACCAATGAAAAAATTTAGATCCAGTTGAATAACGGGTCACAGCGATTGAGTGTCTCATTTATTATCCTTAATTTTTTTATTCATGTAACCTCTCAATAACCTTAGGAAACGTCATCCCGAACAGAGTGAGGGATCTCCTTGAAGTAGCCCTGTGCCTGTTCGGGATGATGGACTTTCCCGGTGTTATTGAGAAGTTACTTACTCATAACCTAACTCATCTGTTAACTAAGCATTAAGCTAACATTAAATCTTGATTTTCAGAGACTTGCATCGTTGTTTGAGTTAAATCCAACAACTCTCGAATGGCTACAAAAAACATCGTGTAATTCAATTGAGGACTTGAACGTAAATTTGTCAAAATATGGTGCCATCTATCAATCAAAGTGGTATGACTGGCAGCCCACTGCTCTATACATTGCGTCACATCCTTGGTTTTTTTATCAAACTTGATGATGCCTGCTGTTAGTTGTCTTTGTTGCAAATCAAGATCATCACGTAGCGCTTCTCTAGATAATGCTTCCCAATGATTGTCAGTGGCATGAATGATGATTTGTTTTCGGATCCACACCAAATCAAGAATTTCTTCGATATTAAAATACATTTCAGCGACTTTGCTGATTTTAATGGATAACTGCTTAGACACTTCTAGTAAATCCATAGAGGCAAATAATCCCCGGGTGATGGTCAACTCATGTGCCAGCCCTTTAGGAATGCCCATGTGGATATATCGCTCATGATTTTTATGGTAATGAGCTCGCTGCTCCTCACCAAAAATATCTGGCATAGCATCTTTAAGCTCCTGCATACCTGATGCGTATAATTTTACTACTTTACTCATATCAAGGCGCATTCTTTGGTTACGTAAGAACCATCGAGAAACCCGTCTCAGCAATCTGACATACATGATCATGATCTCAGAAGATATTTCATGATCGAGGATCTGATCGAGTGATTCAATTTGCCTCCATAGATCATCCATATTCAAGATACTTCTGGTGATCATATAGGCCCGCACAATGGCAGAAACAGGTGCACCAGTTTCGTCTTGCACTCGATAGACATAACTAAAACCCATCTCGTTCACAATGATATTACTGAGTTTGGTCGCAATAATTTCTCTTTTCAAAGGGTGATCTTGCATTTGTTTACTAAATTTCTCTTGCAATAACTGTGGAAATGAACTGACCAAATACTCTTTGAGGAAAGAGTCTTCAGGAACATCAGATGCAAGGATTGCTTCTTTTAAAATAATCTTACTGTAACAAAATAATACAGACATGCCAGGACTGCTTAACCCCTTCCCTAACAATTTATGTTCTATGAGTATTTTTTCAGTAGGTAAATACTCAAGCGCCCTATCTATTTTTCCTGTGCGCTCAAGTTCGTTGATGTAGCGACTATGTAATTCAACAGAACGGATCGACTGAGTCATGGCTAAGCTAATCGCCCGTGTCTGTAAATAATTTTCTCTAAGCACCAATTTGGCTACATCATTGGTCATAGCACTTAACAATTCTATGCGTTGTTTTGCCGTTAAATCACCTTCAGAAACAATGGTATCTAACAAAATTTTAATATTCACTTCTTTATCAGAACAACTGACGCCGGCAGAATTATCAATAAAATCGGTATAAATTCGTCCTCCAACTAGTGAATACTCAACACGTCCCAACTGGGTAAACCCTAAATTGCCACCTTCTCCAACCACTTTACACCGAAGTTGTTTCCCATTGACACGGATCGCATCATTTGTCCTATCACCCACATCTTGATTTGTTTCATTTTGGGCTTTGACAAAAGTACCAATGCCGGCACTCCATAACAAATCTACTTTTGCTTTGAGAAGCAGTTTGATCAATTCATTCGGCTCTATTTCAGATTGCTTAATACTGAACACATGCTTCATTTCTTTGCTGACCACAATTGATTTAGCACTGCGATTGAATACTCCGCCTCCTTTTGAAATGAGTTTTTTATCATAATCTGCCCAACTTGATCGCGGCAGGTCAAAGAGTCGCTTTCGCTCTATAAAACTCTGTTCTGGATTTGGTTCTGGATCAATAAAAATATGCTGATGATTAAATGCTGCCACTAATTTAATATGGTTGGATAATATCATGCCATTACCAAACACATCACCTGCCATATCACCTATACCAACTACGGTAAAGTCTGTGGTGTTAATATCAATAGACATTTCATAAAAATGACGCTTGACAGATTCCCAAGCCCCTTTGGCTGTAATGCCCATCTTTTTATGATCGTAGCCAACTGAACCACCTGAAGCAAAAGCATCACCTAACCAAAAGTTATACTCTTGAGATACTTGATTAGCTATATCGGAGAACGTTGCAGTGCCTTTATCAGCAGCGACTACTAAATAAGGATCGTCACCATCTAAACACACTACATCTTTCGGATGAACTATATGTCTATTAATAACATTATCAGTAATATCTAACATTCCTCTTAATAAGATTTTATAACATTCGACACCTTCAGTTAAATATTCATCTCTACTAGTAAAATTGTTTACA
>DAHWEW010000147.1:0-5615 GCA_027326225.1 Legionellaceae bacterium | reverse complement strand
ACAATGTATGAACTTTATTTTTTTGATAAGATTCCATCACTGTATTGAGAGGCTTGATTTCACTGAGGCTCTTTAACAGATTTATTTCTTGGAGAAGTATAGATAATGGAAGATTGATTTTTTTCTTTAAGGAATTATCAAATAGTGGTTCCTGGCCGCATCCATTCATTTCACGATTCATTTCCTTTACAACATCTATTTGCAAATGAAAAATAATCGACTCCGTTTTTCGATACTCAACCTCGTGTAAGATTCCAGGGTTATAAACATCAATAAAACCTGGTAGGACAGTGCCCGACTGATGCTTATACATTGGACGTGAATGTCCACTCAATAGCACTTCAAATTGATATTCATTTTGATGCGCATGTACCCCTGTTACAGAGCCATGCTTTGAGCCCATACTTAATCGGATACCATCACGTGAATATATTTGAAACTGCCTATCATAATTCATGAAGTTACGATCCCATGATTGAATAGAAAATGATTATAATAGAGAGAGATTATAATAAAAGTGTCAACTTATAAGACAGCAATTTTTAGATAAGATCTCGCAATATTTCGAGCCCACATCTTAAATAAAGCTAGGGCCTGTCAGTCTCATGCATGATACAATCCTTTGTAATAACAACTCAGTTTGAGGATGATATGCTTAAAAAAGTTGCTTTTACAATGTATCCCGTGATTGACATTCATCGAGCACAAGCCTTTTACCGCGAACACTTTGATCTGGTGCCCTCCAAATTATCTGCTAATGGTCATTGGGTAGAATATGACTTACCAGGCGGTGGATGTTTTGCCATTACAACGCTCGCAGACGGAGTAAAACCCTGTGATCATTCTGGAGGCTTAATCGCATTTGAAGTGGATCAATTGGACCGTCTGATGGATAAGTTGAAAACCAACGGTGTGAAAATCAAGTTAGATATTTTTTCCACTCCAGTCTGTCATATGGCAGTTATTCTGGATTCTGAAGGCAATGCCATTACCCTTCACCAATTAAAAGCTTAAGATCGGTTGTTAGCGTGATTGTGAGATCTTCCATGATGAAAATTTACTTAGCCTCCAAAAGCCCAAGACGCAGAGAATTATTGGTGCAAATGGAAGTACCCTTTGAAATATTGCCCATAGATACGCCAGAGATCGTACAGCCCAACGAATCTCCAGAAGATTATTCAACACGTGTGACCCAAGAAAAACTCCATGAAGCCTGGCGCAAAATCAACGATGAACACTTAACACCATTACCTGTGTTGTGTGCTGATACTGAAGTTGTCTTAGATGGTATGATTCTAGGCAAACCCCGTGATGCAAATGATGCATTTCACATGATCAAGCGATATTCTGGCAGAACACATCAAGTCATCACCAGCGTTGGATTACGCTATCATGATTACCAAAGAATTTGCATGGATACCACATGGGTTACCTTCGCTGTCATGTCTGATGAGGATATTCGCCATTACCTAACCACTGGTCATTATAAAGATAAATCTGGGTCTTATGGCATTCAAAGTTATATTGGGCAATTTATTTCACGCATTGAAGGTTGTTTTTATTCTGTGATGGGATTGCCATTGAATACTGTTCGTGAACTTCTAAATGACTTAAATGTATATAACCATGGAAACCTCAACTGATCCCGCAGCCATTTATATTCCTAAACATACGTTTGTGACCGAACTTTGTGAAGAGATAGGGTATAGCGCACAAGTGATGGGAGATCTGGTGATTTCTCCCTTTAAAAAAGATATCGTTTGCTTTGCACAAGATATTTGGTTTGAACCTAGAATTGTACATTTTCAATCGATTTCAGAAGCCGTGAGCTTATTGCGTCAAGCAGGTAAGTTTTGGTATTTACATCCCATATCCAACGTGCGCCGCTCGCGATTGATAGAAGAGCAATTACGTTCAATGCCCCCTTTATCACGCCATTTTCCTATTGAAACAATCATACCAGACATAGGCGGGTTCACCCTTATTGACAAAAATACCTTGGTTTATAGCACTAAGCGCCTTAAAAAATGGCCAAACGGCACTTGTTTGTTTATTGAGGATAAAATAAATCCGCCTAATCGTGCCTATTTAAAGTTATGGGAGGCACTTTCTTTATTGGAAAAATATCCCAAGCCAGGAGACAACGCATTAGACTTAGGGGCATCACCGGGTGGTTGGACGTTTGTCATGCAATCCTTAGGCGCAAAGGTGACAGCGGTTGATAAAGCCCCTCTTGATCCCAAAATAGCCAAGCTTCCCAATGTCACATGCTTACAACAAAGCGCATTTGGATTAGATCCAGCCAAGCTAGATAAGACTTATGATTGGGTTCTCTCGGATGTGGCTTGCTATCCTGATAGAGCCTATAGTTTAATCATGAAATGGATAGCATCAGGAGCCGCAAGACAAATGATTTTTACCGTCAAATTACAGGGAAAAACCGATATCGATGTCATTAAAAAATTTCAATCCATACCGAATTCTCTCATCTTGAATCTATTTTATAATAAACACGAAGCGACATTTTTTTATCCAAAGTTTGCGCTGGATCTTAAGTAAATATTCGTTTGATATCATCATCTGACATGAACTATTGCAAAACTGGTTTTCGAAACCAATCACGACCTTCAATAACCCGCGCAATCAACATACCACACACAGAATTTCCCGTAACATTCAACAAAGTAGCGATAGGATCTATGATGATACTTATGGCAGCCACTGCAATTAAAGCGGTAGATGGGAAGCCATAAATGGATAAGATCAAAAGCTCGCCTAACATTCCCCCACTTGGAATCGCCCCCATGACTGTACCCACAAGCAATGAAACCCCAAATGCAACAAGTAACACGGACATCCCTGAAAAATCCATATGAAAAACACTGAACAAAAAAGCAATTTTAATGATGCCGCCAATGACCGAACCATCTTTATGAATGATGGCGCCTAGGGGTATCACCATTTCATAGATTTCAGGAGGAACTTTCATTTTATTAGCCGCATATAAATTTGCTGGAATGCTCGCCGCACTACTACAAGTTGCAAGAGAAGTGACCGCGGGCAAAAAGATATTTTTCCAAAATAATTTGATACCGTCCCATCTGCCTGACAGATAACTATAAAGTCTGAATACAATGAAAAAATATCCGATTGAGAAAAGATAGTAAATCTCAGCTACTTGAAGATAATTTGCCATAATTTGAGGGCCTAGCTCACTCACTATGATGGCAAAGTAAGAGAAAAAACCAATGGGAGCAAAATACATTATCAGAGAAAAAACGCGCATGAAAATGACTTCTCCCGATTGTAAAAATGAAGCAAATCGCTTGCCATGTTCATTGGTAAAAGGGACTGCTAAGCCGACAAGCATTGAAAATACGATGAGCGCCAAGATATGTTCATGTGAGAGCAATTTTGAAAAATCAGGAACTGTGATGATATCTGCAAGATGACTTGAAAATATTGTTGTAGGCATTTTTTCTTGCATCATTAAGGGTAAATGAACATCTTGTCCCACTGGGAACAGATGGATAACCATCATTGATAAAATAGAAGCCACAGAGCTAGTCAATATAAACATCACCATCATATAGAAAAAAATTCGCCCCAACTTTTTCAGTGATCCTGCTCTGGCAATTGCAGAAGACACACTGAAGAAAATCAAAGGCACGATGGCCGTAAAAATCAAATGAAGAAAAATCTCTCCAAAAGGTTTCAAAAATTGTACTTTTTCGCCCCCCAGATAGCCGGCAAATCCACCTAACAGAATAGAGGACAAAAGTAGAATTGAAAAAAAATAAGGCTTCATAGATTTAAACTGAATCAACACAAACGATACTCGCTCTTCTGTCTAACATTGATCATATTTCAGCATAATTGACGCCTCATAGATACAACGCAATACAACGCAATATTGATTATTATATATACACAATGTGTAATAAGTTATTTTTCAGTTCTGTTTGAGGTTGACATGAGTAAAGACAAATGGGAGAGCTCCTTAGAAAGAGCAAAAGATTTGGCTAAACAAGGGCAGACGCTTTCCTATCGTGGCAGAAGTTTTACGCCTACCTCTTTTACTTCTAATCCTCAAAAAGATGGAGAAAACATCACCCCCCTACAAGCATTCACTGAGCGTTTTAGTAATTTAGGTGCCTTAGTGATTCGATTGCACATCGGACAAGGGCAGCGTGCCGGATTGCTCCAACAAATATCCAAGTCCACCTATGCCAGTAACCCAGTAGAAAAACCTGCAAAAGGTGGCGATGATGAAGCCCTCTTTTTTGACACCCAATCTGCAGAAGAAGCTAAAGCAGTCGGTCAAATGTATGAGTTTGCCAGTCATCAACCTTTAGGTCGTGGCAAACTGCTTAACGAGCGCGCTCAACCTTTGATCCATATTAATAAAGCCAAACTTTATGGAGAACAAGCCATATGGGATATTATTCATGCCCCTGTTTGGGGTGTGGGTCGAAGTATGCAGTTTGAGCTGACCAAACAAGGATTTTCTTATATAGAACATCCTCATGACGTAAGCGTAGATGAGATGCAACTCTTGAGCCAACAGCTTGAAGATACTGACGTGTCCTATATTTCAGTATTTGAGCGGCATGATATAAAACCAGTCTTGGCAAACATACAAGATTTAGAGATTTGTCTTGATGATCGACATGAATTTACCCAAGACAAAAATGGCATAGCCATCAAATTACCAGGCAAACAAAATTCCTTTGGGCCTTTAGGCTGGATTGTACACAATAGAACAGGCCAAGTATTACCGCGATTCATTACCGAAGACATTATGCGTGTGAAGGCACTATCCGAAGGAGGGTTTTATGAAAAAAGACCCCAACAACAGAAAATATTACAAGGGGGTAGTCTTACAAATACCACTGGTCAGGGGTTATTTACTCAAAATCAGGCATTCAATGCAATGTATGTCATTTTTGATTATTTAGAAAGATATGATTTTGATCCGCGACCTTTGTTAGATAATTCTCTATCAATCACTTATCAACGCTTACAAAGAAAATGTAAAGAAGAACCAGACATCATTGATGACTTTTTGGTCGGTGCATTGCAAGATGAAATGGTACAGCCATTGCGTATTTCACAGTCACGCAGTAAACGCAGCGAACTGCCCTTGAGATTTACCAATCACTTTGAAGTGACCCTCAATAATTTAAAAGCGATAGCCTATGCGTTTGGTTTGCAAGACAGCAGTGGACAGCCTATTTTTAGAGCATACGATGACAATCCGATTATTCCTCCTAAAGAAGGTCGAATCGATTGCACAGTGAATGGTAAGCTGGCAACGCCTTCGTTTAATACTGGCTCAAGCGTTGCAGCCATTCTTGCCACAGCAGCATTAATTGCACAACACTTGTTATTGGAACAATTATTACCAGAGATTCCCCTGCATGGAACAGATAGTTCATTTTATCAATTGTGTGTTGCTCTATTAGGTGAGCATCAAGGGAAAACCCTGATTGATGATTTATTAAAAACTATTGCTGATTTTCCAGTAGAAAATCAGCAAGTGGTCCTTGGTGCGCAATTTGAGTATTGCCAAAATCTGTTATGTCAATTGCTGGCTGGATTACGCCTAGATAAGC
>DAHWEW010000146.1:0-5637 GCA_027326225.1 Legionellaceae bacterium | reverse complement strand
AAGAAGCCGCTCCTCGAAGTCCTACTGCTTCTAATTTCATCAGTACAATATCGCGCAGCATCGCATCATTTAAGTTGGTTTGCTCAATCAAAGGAAAGGCTACATTGTCAAACACAGAAAGATGGGTAAATAAAGCACTATTTTGAAATAACAATCCCATTTTGCGGCGTGCTTTATAAAGATCATGATGCGATAATTGATGAATATTTTTCCCATTGACCAAAACAGTCCCAGAATCCGGAGTAAGAAGCGCACCAATCAATCTCAATAAGGTCGTCTTTCCACTGCCACTCGGGCCCATTATCGCTGTGATTTTTCCACGCCTTACTGCAATGTTAACCCCATTAAAAATCAAGCGCTCATCGCGGGAAAAAGTAAGGTTGGTGATGTCCACCAAATTATCATGCATTATTTTTTTCCAAGTTTATTTGCTTTGATTACCCATGGGACATCAATTATATACTGACCTAACTAAAGATTACCAATTCCTTAGAGAATCAGGGTGCAACTACCCACGAATATGCTAAAATCATCGTCCTATTGTATAGGCTAGAATGAGATATGAATTTTTGCAAATTAGGTCTTGCGGTGATAGAAACGGAAGCACAAGCCGTGTTTGAATTATCCCACCGAATTGACCAACGGTTTGAAAGCGCTTGTGAATTACTGTTAGCCTGCAAAGGTCGCGTTGTCGTGACTGGCATGGGTAAATCAGGCCATATTGGCAAAAAAATCGCAGCCACACTTTCGAGTACCGGCACTCCTTCATTTTTTATGCATCCAGGTGAAGCAAGTCACGGCGATTTAGGGATGATTACCCGACAAGATACCGTCATAGCCATTTCCAACTCTGGTTTTACACATGAAATCATCACCCTACTCCCGCTGTTAAAGCGCCTTGAAGTCCCTTTGATTGCTCTTAGTGGAAATCCTGAGTCAACACTTGCCAAGGTCGCTACAGTTCATTTAGATGTGAGTATCCAACACGAAGCCTGCCCTCTGGGGCTTGCTCCTACCACAAGCACAACGGTTACGCTCGTGATGGGTGATGCATTAGCCATTGCTTTGCTCCAGGCTCGAGGTTTTAGTGCCGAAGATTTTGCACTGTCACATCCAGGAGGCACACTGGGTAAAAGACTCCTACTGCGTGTCGATGACATATGGCACCCCTTAGATGAAATTCCCATTGTTCATGAACAAGTGACCATTAGAGAGGCCCTCATCGAAGTCACTGCAAAAAAATTAGGGATGACCTGCGTCGTTAATCAGGCAGGATTATTAACTGGCGTTTATACCGATGGAGACGTACGTCGCACATTAACCAAACAATACGACATCAATTCAACGCCACTGAAAGAGGTGATGACTTCTAGCTGTCGTACCATTAAGAGTGGCATGTTGGCCGCCGAAGCCTTGGCTTTAATGCAAAAACACAGCATCACATCGCTCATTGCGATTGATGAAACCAATCGACCCATAGCTGTGTTACACTTACACAATCTATTACGTTCAGGTGTATTCTAAAATGACAGATGTTCTAGAAAAAGCTAAAAAAATAAAATGCGTGATCTGTGATGTGGATGGCGTATTAACAGATGGGCTATTGTATATCGATAACACAGGCAATGAACTCAAGGCTTTTCACATCCAAGATGGCATGGGCTTGAAATTACTCATGTCAGCTGACATTGAAGTTGCCGTCATCACAACGTCCCGTAATGCAGTGATTGATCATCGGATGAAACAATTGGGCATTCGTTATTATTTTAAGGGCCAAGTGGATAAAAGAGAAGCCTATCAACAGCTCAAATCTCAATTGAAATTAGACGATGAATCTTTCGCTTATATTGGTGACGATCTTCCTGATCTGCCCATTATTCGTCAAGTTGGATTGGGCATTGCAGTCGCTAATGCAGTCAGTCAAGTCAAAGCATTCGCCACATGGTGTACAGAGAAAAGCGGGGGCTCTGGTGCCATACGAGAAGTGTGTGATCTGATCTTACATGCCCAAAATAAGTCAGATGAGGCGCTAAACAGGTATCTGGCTTCATGATAGCTACAAATCAAGCATCATGGCTGGTTTTGGCTCTGATTGGCATCACCAGCTCCTGCTGGTATTTTGCAAGAGAGCCGGTCTTGTACAAACTAGACCCATACACTTTATCGAATACAACAGACATGATGGCCCATCACTTAACTGTTCATCAATATGACACCAGAGGACATCTCGCTCATTATCTACAAACCCCTTTCATGCACCATATTCCATCTAATAATACCCATTGGCTCAAAAAACCACATGTTGTGATCACAGAAGAAGACCAACCTGCTTGGGAAATTCATGCAGAACACGCCACAGCACTATATGGCGGACAACAAATCACCTTTAATCGTCAGGTTGTCATTCACCAAAAAGAAAGTACGCACTCTAAAGAAAGCACATTTAAAACGGAATCAATCACTTATTTTCCCAAAGATAAACTTGCCCAAACATTGTTAGACATCACCTATGAACAACCCGGGCATATGGTGAAAGCTCAAGGCATGAATGCCTATCTTGCAGAAAAACGCATCCAGCTTTTAAATCATGCGCATGCTATTTTTGAGGCTCAACATGGTTAGTCCATTGTTGAGAATGGTGCTTATCATCCTTCTTGCACAAAATGCCCAAGCCCTAACATCCGATCACGAACAAACCATGCATTTTAGTGCAAACTCTGCAGACATCAATCAAACAACACATCACGGTATTTACATAGGAGCAGTAGAACTCGATCAAGGCAGCACTCATATTCGCGCAGCTTATGCAGAAACCGATACCAATCAACAAAACCAGCTGATCAAAGCAATCATCAAAGGTGACAAAGAAACCCAAGCGCATTATTGGACGAGTACGACACTTGATAAACCACCCATACATGCTTACGCCGATGTCATCTATTATTTTCCAACCCAACACCTCATCACACTCATAGGCAATGCTCGGGTTCTGCAAGGAAGAGACTCATTTGCTGCCGCCGAAATTAGGTATGATACCCTCGATCAGCATGTGATTTCGAATAGTAAAGGGCCTTCACGGACGTCTATCATCATTCACCCTGGAAAACCATCATGAGTGAATTACAAGCGCTTCATTTAAAAAAATCATTCAAAGGACGAACGGTAGTCAATGATGTCTCTATCCGCATCAAGCGCGGCGAGTGTGTTGGACTATTAGGTCCGAATGGTGCTGGAAAAACCACCTGCTTTTACATGATAGTTGGCTTACAATCTTGTGATCAGGGACAAATCCTTTTGAATGAAAAAGACATCACCAAAACAGCCATGCACCAACGCGCTCGTTTAGGCATAGGCTATTTACCACAAGAAGCGTCCATTTTTCGTAAAATGACGGTCAGTGATAATATTCTTTCCATTTTACAATTACGTCGCGACCTGACCCATGAAGACCGTCTTTCACGTTTAGAGCACTTGCTCGCTGAATTTCATATTTCTCATTTGCGCAATAATTTAGGGCTATCTTTATCAGGCGGAGAAAGACGACGTGTTGAAATTGCTCGCGCATTAGCCATTGAGCCCGCTTTCATTTTACTTGATGAACCCTTTGCGGGTGTTGATCCAATTTCCGTCATTGATATCAAAAAAATAATTGTCCATTTGTGTGACAAAAATATCGGCGTGCTGATTACTGATCATAATGTCAGAGAAACATTAGACATTTGTGAGCGTGGGTATATTGTGAATCAGGGCACCATTCTTTGCGAAGGAACCCCAGAAACCATTCTCGCAAACCAACAAGTCCGGATGGTTTATCTTGGCGAGGAGTTTTCACTGTAATGATCCTCATCATCGATAACTACGATTCATTCACATACAATTTATCACAATACTTTCAAAGTCTTGGGGAAAAAGTTGTGGTCATATTAAATGATCACATCGATGTGTCCGGGATAGAACAATTAGCACCTGATTATTTGGTGATCTCTCCGGGGCCTAAGGGTCCTGAAGATAGTGGGATATCGTTAAAAGCGATTGAATATTTTTATCGCAAGATCCCGATATTGGGAATATGTTTGGGACATCAATGTTTGGCTTATGCTTTCGGAGCGCACATTGTCACAGCGCCCGAGATTGTTCATGGCAAAACATCAAACATATTGCATCATAAACAAAGATTATTTAAAAACATACCCAATCCTTTTCTGGCCACACGATATCATTCCTTAGCCATTGATATTCATACCCTTCCTCAAAGCTTTGCGATTGATGCATGGGCCGATGACACCATCATGGCTATTTCCCATCGAGAATATCCTCTCTTTGGGTTACAATTTCACCCAGAAGCCATTTTAACAGAGCATGGCTTACAATTATTGTCTAACTTTATACACCACGAGGATAACAACGGATAAATGACCAGTACTTTTGATTTGGACGAACCAGGGAAGCGTCATTTGCGTCTGACTAACGAAGAAAGAAAACAAATTAAATTTCAAGTCAGTCAAGTTTTTGGCAAAGAGAGTCGTGTTTATCTATTTGGTAGTCGTGTTGATGAACAAAAAAAAGGTGGTGATATTGATTTGTTTATCGAACCACAGCAGGTAAACAATGAATTCGAACAAAAAATAGCCTTACTCACCAGGTTACAACTTGCATTAGGTGAGCAAAAAATCGATATTATTCTCGCCAAAGATCCAACCCGTTTGATTGAACAAGAAGCACGAAAAAAGGGGATTCTTTTATGAATCATAAAATAGCGACAATAAAAGTAAGCAAGGCGATCAACGAATGTGAATTGCATCAAAAAAGAATAGAGCACGCTTTAAACAAGCTAAAAAAATTTATGCCATTAAGTACAGAACAGTATACCTTATTAAATGATGAACACATTGAAGCTTTAGATCAATTTCTATTTCGCTTTGCAAAGTTACAAGATGTGATGGGTCAACGCTTATTCACAGGCATCTTAGAGTTACTAGAAGAGCCGGTAAAAGAAATCTCGTTTTTGGATAGATTAAACCGATTAGAACAGCTCACTATTATTGATAGCAAAGAACAATGGCTCAATTTGAGAAACATCCGTAACAAACTGGCGCATGAATATGAAGATGATCCCAAAGGGATGTGTCAAGCTCTAAACCATATATATGATTCCTATCCGCTCCTCATAAACACCTTTTTAAGAGTGAAAGAATATATAGCCACGCACCAATTGAGTTGATTATTATGTTAAAAAAAATACTAGAACAATTGATTTCGGGGCTTGATTTAAGCGTCAATGACATGCAAACCCTCATGAGACATTGTATGAAGGGTGAACTCAATGACATAGAAATGGCAGCTTTTCTTGCTCTGATGCGCATGAAAGGAGAAACCGTAGAAGAGCTTACAACCGCAGCCCGAGTGATGCAAGAGTTTGCTCAATCCATTGATTTGGGAGATGATCTCATTGACGTGGTGGGCACAGGCGGTGATGGAAAAAATACGTTTAATATTTCAACGGTCTCTTCGACAGAAGGAGGCTGTACAATGATCTTCTGAAATCTTCGCTCGAGTGCGGCGTCTTTTTCGATGTGCTTGCGGTATTCATCAATTGTCGTAGCACCGATACACTGAAGCTCGCCTCTAGAAAGAGCT
>DAHWEW010000145.1:0-5646 GCA_027326225.1 Legionellaceae bacterium | reverse complement strand
ATTTTGAACCACATATTTTTCGTAAAGATAGTGCGAATAACGCCTGTCTATGCACCATCATAAATCGACGGTATATAACCCAAGATACTTCAGCCCAACGTCCCGCGGCTTGTCCCTGTTCTCTTAGTCACAAGTTGGAGACGGAAAGAGTAAAACCAAGGTCTGGACCTTGGTTTTACGTGGGTCTACACAGATGTGTAGAAGATACAGGGGCTTGTCCGCGGGATCCATGGACCAATTGTCAACACACCCTAGTCTTTACTAAGTAGCGCTTAACATCGCAAAGACTTGAAAGTTCTATGTCAAATCAAAACGATCGGCGTTCATGACCTTCGTCCAGGCAGCAATAAAGTCCTGAACAAATTTTTCTTTATTATCATCCTGAGCATACACTTCTGCGTAAGCGCGAAGGATCGAGTTAGAGCCAAACATAAGATCGACTCGAGTCGCAGTCCATTTTAAAGCACCTGTTTTTCGGTCACGAATGTCATACACATGTTTACCTATAGGGTTCCATGTGTTGCGCATATCAGTCAGGTTGACAAAAAAGTCATTGGATAAAACACCTTCATGTTGAGTGAAAACGCCATGTTTAGTTCCACCATGATTCGTGCCTAGCACTCGCATGCCTCCAACAAGAACGGTCATTTCAGGAGCAGTTATTCCTAAGAGTTGTGTTCGATCGATCATGAGCTCTTCAGCGCTAGCTGCATAGTCTTTCTTAAGCCAGTTTCGGTAACCATCTGCTAATGGTTCTAATACAGCAAAGGAGTTGACATCTGTCATTTCATCAGTCGCATCACCTCGGCCAGGAATGAAAGGAATGGTAATATTAAAACCTGCTGACTTGGCTGCTTGCTCAACACCAACGTTACCGGCAAGGACAATCACATCCGCCACACTAGCACCTGATTCTGCAGCTATGCCTTCAAGAACCCGTAGTACTTTTGCTAGACGCTGTGGTTCATTTCCTTCCCAGTCCTTTTGTGGCGCTAGTCTAATTCGTGCTCCATTTGCACCTCCTCGCATATCTGAACCACGAAAAGTCCGGGCGCTATCCCATGCGGTAGAAACCATGTCACTAATACTCAAATTGCTGGCAGCAATTTTTCTTTTGATTACAGCTACAGCAACATCATCATCTTTTTTTCCTGCAGGCACCGGATCCTGCCAAATCAAATCTTCCTTCGGAACATCTGGACCAATATAGCGCGCCTTCGGTCCCATATCACGATGGGTTAATTTAAACCAGGCACGTGCAAAAACATCGGAAAAATATTCAGGATCCTTGTAAAAACGCTCAGCAATTTTATGATAAACAGGATCCATCTTCATTGCCATGTCTGCATCGGTCATGATGGGATTATAACGAATAGAAGGATCCTCAACATCAACAGGTTTATCTTCTTCCTTAATATTGATCGGCTCCCATTGGTTTGCACCGGCAGGACTTTTTTTCACTTCCCAATCGTGATTAAGAAGCATATGGAGATAACCATTATCCCACTTGGTGGGATGGGTTGTCCAAGCCCCCTCAAGACCACTCGAAACAGTATTGCGGCCTATGCCTCTACTGGTTTTGTTAATCCATCCAAGGCCTTGATCTTCAAGATTCGCCGCTTCAGGTGCTGGCCCCAACTGTTTTGCATCGCCATTACCATGACATTTGCCAACAGTATGTCCACCTGCTGTCAGAGCAACAGTTTCCTCGTCATTCATCGCCATACGCGCGAAAGTTACACGGACATCTTGAGCTGTTCTTAGTGGATCAGGCTGACCATTAACTCCTTCAGGGTTTACGTATATTAACCCCATTTGCACAGCTGCCAATGGGTTTTCCAGCGAGTCACGACTTTTGTCCTCATAACGATGAGTACCCAACCATTCTTTTTCAGACCCCCAATAAATGTCTTCCTCAGGATGCCAAATATCCTCGCGACCAAATCCAAAACCAAAAATGTTAAGCCCCATTGATTCATAAGCAACAGTACCTGCAAAAACGATCAAATCAGCCCAACTAATTTTGTTGCCATATTTTTTCTTGATAGGCCATAGTAACCTGCGTGCTTTGTCTAAATTTACATTGTCAGGCCAAGAATTTAACGGTGCAAAACGCTGATTGCCGGTACCTGCTCCTCCACGACCATCAGCCACACGATATGAACCAGCTGCATGCCAGGCCATACGAATCATTAAACCACCATAGTGCCCCCAATCAGCAGGCCACCATTTTTGACTATCTGTCATCAAAGTATGCAAATCTTTCTTAAATGCTGCAAAATCCAGTTTCTTGACTTCTTCACGGTAATTGAAGTCCTTTCCCATGGGATTAGTCTTGCTATCATGCTGATGCAATATATCGAGGTTCAAGGCATTGGGCCACCAGTCCATATTCGATATACTTGTGGAAGTAATACCACCATGCATTACCGGACATTTACTAGTTGTATCCATATTTTTCCCATCCATAGACCTCTCCATCAATACCTTATTAATTAAAATTTTAACTATAGTCCATGAGGATAGTCTAAGCAATCAATCAACACTGTTCCCATTCAATATCTATTATCTCAGATTAGGAAATTTTCACCTCGAAAAACTAATTGATGACACGCTCTAGCAGTTATAAGTTGATAGAGCGTGATGAAATGTCGGGCCATGGGCCCGATCAACGCTTGCTGGATGGTGATTAAATATCAATTTGATAAAAAATAGGTTACTTGTATATTTTATTGATGAGATAGGGAATCGTGCACCAACCGATCCAACCCTCAATGATTAAAATAACTCCTACCGCCATAAAAAATGTTTTGCTCATCCCAAATAGTGCGGCAAGGAATAATATGACTCCAATCACAACTCGGTTGATTCGGTCCGTTTTATCTATATTGCATTGTGTTAGAAACATCACTCGTCCTTTTGTTATATTGTGTTCACTTAGAGTTTCTGCCCCTGTATTCTGGTGTTCACAGTACTCTGAGTTTCAAGGGGTTTCTTTTTTTATGAGCTGAATTGTTTCTTAATCTGTTTCCAATTAGGTAGATAATGACTCATTAACGTATAAAAGCGTTGATTATGGCTGGCTTCAAATAAATGCACCAATTCGTGCACGATAACGTACTCCAAAAAAACCAATGGTTTTTCAATTAATCGCAAATTGAGTGTGATATGTTTTTTAGTAGGGTTACAAGATCCCCAGCGTGACTTCATGTGCTTGATGCTGACTTGCGTCACGGTGACTCCCATGGTTGATTGCCATTTATCAAGCAAGGGGGGCATCAATGTTTCCATTTGTGTGCGGTAGAATTTTGTCAATAATAGGGCTTTATGAGCTTGACTAGCTCCAGGTTTTACAAAAAAGTGAATTTGATTGTCACTCAATTGGACATATGGATGAGTCATTGTGTCATGTAAATACAAAGCATATGGGAAACCCAGAAAGGGAATGGATTCGCCCGTATTTAAATGTTGTGCAGCATCTTGTTCCAGTTGTTGTAAGCGGTATCGATGTGTCTCAATCCATGAGCGTTTTTGGTGTAAAAAGGTGTGAATCATATCTATCGACGTTTTCATGGGTGCGCTTATACGAACTTCTCCACTACGTTTAATGCGTAAGTTCATATTTTTGATGGGCTTTCTCTGCAATGTAACTGAATAGCCACTCATTTCAATAAGCATTGCCATGAAACTCCACTGTTTTGTCATATCAATGTTAGGGTCTGCAGAACAATTGTCAACAGATTTTAGAAAAAGCAGTCGCCATCTCCACTAAAAGGTCAACTTCATTTTCTAGGATGCAAGGCTGCGAATATCGCAAAAAACTAAAGGCCCACGGTTTGAGATACGTGGACCTTTAGTGAGTGTCAACAAACTCTAGTTTGAAGGAACATGCTGGAGATCCGCTAAAAATTTTTGCAATTCTTGAATCTTGTTATCCCGGCAGGTCTTCACAACATTTGCGTCAAGCGTTACACCTTGCACGGCCTGACCTAAAAGCAAGGGTTTCATGCAGTTTTGCCAGATTTTTTTGTTTGAACTGTCCATTCTTGAAAAACCTGCTTTTAAGCAAGCTTGAGCGAGCGCTTTGCAGGGTTTAGAATCAGGCGTTGCCATAGTTTGATCGTCTGCAAAAATAGGTTGCACAGCTAGAGTCGCTGTTAATACAAAAGCGATATGAATATTACGCATCATGATGTCCTCCTTGAACAAGTTTAATCCTACATCTTCTAGTGTAACATACTGGAGTTAAAACCGTATTGATAAGTTTGGAGCATTTGCGCTGTTTCTAAAATCCTGTTCTATTTCCATTGCCTTTTTTGTGTGGATTACTTAAGGTGTAGGCAGTGGCGAAACTTTTTATAAGAATATGTGTTAGGGATTCTCATGTCTCTTGCAGCACCTAGAGATTTTGTGTTTACTAACAATCAATTAGCTCGTAACTTCAGTTGAATAGAGAAACTTCATGCCATCACTAAACAAAATGATCTTTGCAATTCCCTTAACAGAAGAGCCCACGCCGGAAAGCACCCCTTCATTAGAGCAGTTGGATATCCAAAAGACTTCTAGATTACTGAAGTTTCAGATAGCAGGTGAAGATCAATCTGGAAAATCGAGTCTTGTCTTGAGATATGGAGATAAATTTTACAATTATTCCAAAAACAATAACGGATCACTGGATACAGGTTCTGTAAACAGAACCCTCCTCATCAATGGAGTCAGCATCAATACAGAGGTTCAAGATTATACTCACGCAGGCGGGCGCATTGTTAAAGCGGATTATCAAAATGTACATGCTATTATTTTGACCTTAGATTTAACGGATCCAGGTGCTTTAAAGAAGCTGAGAACATGGAAACAAGGTCTTGCTGGGTATCAAAAGGACATCATATTAGTAGGCACAAAATGTGATGATATAAAGAACAGATGTTTTACAAAAGAAGAGTTAACAACAAGTTTAGAAGATTTCGATTTTCCTCTTTACATTGAGGCCAGCGCTAAAACTGGCGAGAATGTTATTCGTGTTTTCGAGGAGGCCGCTAAGCGCGCACTTCATAATTAGAGTCGTTGCGCTTGGGGCCTTTCCTCCTAATGGGATTGATATCAGTCATCACATCATTGATGCTTTTGAATTAATCGTTCTATTTTAGGTCTAATTTATCATCATTTTTACAACACCCGGAAATAACATTATATAACCAAGCGATAATAAACCCGCCTATAAATGCATCAACAAAACCGATGAGTCCGCCGATAATACTGCCGATTATCGATGAGTCATATCCTAGATATAATTGCGCCATCGCTTCAACGAAAGGTTTTCCATACATAAAATGATGGGTTATTAATCCCATGATCAGTAGTGATGCGCCCCATACGATTCCAAGAGATAGCCCAAAAGAAACTGGGCATATTTTAGATTTTACCATGATATTCTCCCTGTGATTTCCCCCTATTAAATTATAGACTACTAAGATTCATCCCACTTTCCACAATCATCTTGGGTCAAGGTATCATGAAGACAAACATTCTTTCTCCAGAACTACTTCATAAAATGGATGCTTACTGGCGAGCGGCTAACTATCTCTCAGTTGGGCCGCTTTATCTTTATGACAACCCGCTACTCCGAGAACCTTTGAAGTTATCACA
>DAHWEW010000144.1:0-5666 GCA_027326225.1 Legionellaceae bacterium | reverse complement strand
TGGAATATCTAAAGTACGCAAGGAAGCTCCCATCACCTTGGCAAACAAGGGTGCCGCAACCGCTGCTGCATAATACCCCAAACGCGTAGGCTCGTGAATCACCACTGCCACTATCAATCGAGGTTTTGATGCCGGAGCTATCCCCACAAAACTTGAAATATAACGATGAGCATCATACCCTTTTTTACCAGCAATCTTTGCCGTACCTGTTTTACCTGCGACACGATATCCTGGAACTTGTGCTTGTCTTCCTGTGCCATCATCACTACTAACGACTGCCTCCATCATGGTCAAAACGTCGTCAGCTGTTTGTGGCTTTATGATTGGGACACCTTCCACAGATGTATTATTATGCAAAAGACTGATAGGTACTAAGCGCCCATGATTGGCAAATATTAAATATCCTTTGGCCAATTGCAGCGCAGTCACAGACATCCCATAGCCAAATCCTAACGTTGCCAAAACAAAAGGATTGGCGTCTTTCACTTTTACAATAGACCCTTCACTTTCACCAGGATATCCACTTTCGGTTCTTTGTCCAATGCCTACATGAGTCAACAGTCCAATCAATTGCTCAGGCGGACTTGCAAGCACCATTTTGGTCACGCCTACGTTACTTGAGCGTTTAAGAACACCTTCCACATTCAATACGCCGTAATTATGTATATCTCGAACCACATGGCCATTCACTGTCATCCAGCTTGGTTGTGTGTCAATGATCGTTTGTGGGGTGAAATGTCCACTTTCAAGGGCGCTTGCGATACTAAACGGCTTAATCACAGAACCTGGCTCAAAGGTATCGGTCAAAGCCTTATTCCGATAACTATCAAGCTTAAAGCGTGCTCGCGCATTGGGATTAAAAGAGGGATAATTAGCAACAGCAATGATTTCACCCGATTGTGTATCTAAAACAACCACAGAACCAGATTTCGCCCCAAAAGTCGTGACGGTATTTTGCAACTCATGATAAGCAAAAAATTGGATACGTCTGTCAATACTGAGCTGTAACAAATGACCTGGACGAGGTTCTTTTGTCACACCAAGTTCCTCAATAATCCGCCCTAATCTGTCCCTCACGACTTTTTTCTTTCCACTGACGCCAACTAACCATTGCTGATAGGCAAGTTCTAGTCCTTCGATACCATTATCATCAACGTTGGTGAACCCAAGCAACTGAGCAGTACTCTCTCCCTCTGGATAATAGCGTTTAAATTCCTCTTGAAAGTTCACTCCAGGAATTTTAAGAGCCTCAATTTTTTTAGCAAGCATAGGCGGCAATTGTCGCTGTAAATAAATAAACTCACGTCCTTCATCTTCAGTAACATGTTTTGATAGCTGAGAGGCTGATACGCCAAGCAATTGGACAAGTTTGGCTAATTGCTTGGCATCAGGATCAAATGTCTTCGGGTTAACCCAGACGGATTGTACTGGGGTGCTCACAGCCAATGGAGCACCCTCTCTATCGATAATCATACCTCGGTAAGCAGGAATATCTATCGTACGAATACTACGCGCATCTCCTTGGCCAAGGAGAAAAGGGCGATCCATGATGGTCAATCCATACATGCGCCAAATCAGGATAACAAGAATTAAGCCAAAAAAAATGGCTACAACAACAAGACGAGCTTGATAATGCTTCTTCTTCATTTCATACGCAAAATGATGGTTTGCTTATTCAGAGGCAGCACCATATGTAATTTTTCTTCCGCTAGTTGTTGAACTCTTGCAGGCGTTGCAAGACTTGCTTGTTCTAATAACAACTGCCCCCATTGTAATTTCAACTGATGCGATTGCTGCTCAGCTGTTTGCAATTGGCTAAAAGTCAGGCGGTGTAAATTAGTCACATAAACCACGGCCAATGCACTCAGTAAGACTGCAAAGAGCAACGAAATCTGAGCATATGTATATTTCGAGAAACGCATTTCTGCTAAATTCCCACTAAAAAAATTACTTTGATGAATCACTTTTGCTGCAGCATTCATGCTATTTTTTCTCCTATCCTAAGTACCGCACTCCGAGATCGCACATTTTGTTTGATCTCATCCTCTCCTGGTTTAATGGCTTTCCCTATGCGTAAAAAATGCTTTTTCATCTCTGAGGCCTTTACTGGTAACCCTTGTGGGAAAGTGACCCCATGCTCTTCTTTCTGCATAAATTGTTTGACCATTCTGTCTTCTAAGGAATGAAAGCTAATCACTACCAATCGCCCACCGACTGCCAAAGATTCAACACATTGCTTCAGTCCCATGTCCAAATCTGTCAGTTCTTGATTGATATAAATCCGTATGGCTTGAAAGATCCTTGTGGCTGGATGTTTATGCTTTTCCCATTTTGGATTTGCAGCTTTCACAATTTCAGCCAATGCATGAGTGGTTAATATTGGTTTCTCTTCGCGTGCCGCTACCAAAGCATTTGCAATTCGACGGGCATAACGCTCCTCGCCATATTGTTTAAATACCGTTTCCATCAGAGAAGCTTTGGCCGTATTTACAAAAGTTGCTGCATCTAGCACTTGCTCTTGATTCATGCGCATATCCAAGGGTCCTTCTTGCATAAAACTAAAGCCACGCAGAGGCGTATCTAACTGTGGAGAAGAGACTCCTAGATCAAGCAAAATGCCATTGATCTGACCAAAAATACCCATTTTTTTTGCAATGCTCTGCAAATTTGCAAAAGAATCATGAACAATGACAAACCTTGGATCGTTAGAAAAATTAAGGCGCGCACATTCAATGGCCTCCAAATCTTTATCAATCGCTATCAACCGACCCTGTTCATTTAAGTGCATCAAAATGGCTCGACTGTGCCCACCCCGTCCGAATGTACCATCCACATAGATACCATTAGGCTTAATAGCTAAGCCCTGAATGGCTTCTTGTAGCAAGACCGATAGATGTGCACTCATAATCATCGTTCCATTACAGAGAAAAGGTTTTCATTTCATCTGGTAATCCATCTTCTTTTGAAGCTTCATCAGCCAACCATTGTCCTCGTCTGGATTGCCACAAGGTTTCATCCCAAACTTCAAATTTATTCCCTTGACCTATCATCACCACTCGTTTATCAAGTTGGGCATAATCACGAAGTATGGGTGGAAGGAGTACTCTACCGTTACCATCAAGCCCCACATCCGTGGCATGCCCAATCAACAAACGCTGAATTCTTCGAGCAGCTGCATTAAAGCTTGGTAATCGTTGTAAATTATCTTCAATCACTTGCCACTGTGTCAGCGGATAGAGCAGTAAGCACGTTTCCTCGGTATCAATGGTCACGACCAATGAGGAACTCAATGCTTCACGATAGCGTGTAGGAACAGCAAGACGCCCTTTACCATCAATGTTGATTGCATTGATTCCGCGAAACATAATGCCCTCTGTTATTAGTTTTGTACAAAGCCACCTTTAAAAGATCATCGGTAGCCTTGTACAAATATTGTGGC
Organism: Legionellaceae bacterium; assembly: GCA_027326225.1. Taxonomy (GTDB): domain Bacteria; phylum Pseudomonadota; class Gammaproteobacteria; order Legionellales; family Legionellaceae; genus DAHWEW01. The sequence goes on along the minus strand of DAHWEW010000144.1, from coordinate 2,227 downwards.
ACCTTCTGAAATCAACTCATTTTTTGTGATCCCATCATGATGCTTTGAATAAATCGAAGGTCTAAACAAGCCGGTTGCTTCTTTCAAACCTAAGACTTATTCGAGATCTAAATTTGTTTGGACAAAGATGCATGCCTCTTTTTACAAACATCTTTGTCCAATCTCCCAAAAACAGATCTCCACAATTCTCCACTTTTTTGTTATTTTAAACCACTTTTCTACACTATAGAAACACATTTTCCCAAGCGTCAAGAAAAAAACCCACTTTTTATAAAAAATAGGGAGCTGTTTTAAAGGTAATAGAGCTGTTTGATTTTTTTATGATCTGATCGATTGCAAAGAGAGCGCTGGTAGTGGGGAGTGGTTATCTAGAGAAACCCTTATTTTCTAAAATAGGTGACATAATTATTGATATGCTCTATCTCATCAGGGGTGAGCTTTGCTTCATCTGGTTTATGTTTCTTAATAAAGTCTTTTGATGACACTTTTGTTGCTGTGGGCGGTTGAAAATTGTGCTGACTCGTTCCTTTTTCCTCCTGCTTTTTATGGCCGTTGCTGTGTGCTTTATTCGCTAAAGCATCAATCACCTTGCGTATACTACCCACACTACCCGGGCCATTGTTCTCTATAATGCTATCAGCTTGATTCACCAAACGAACCACACTTTTTCTATCTTGAAAAGTTTCCCATTCACTATTTCTTGTTAAGTAAGTCCGTAATGGAACTTTTAATAAACTAAATGGGCTGGTCACCAATTGTGTGATTCCACGAATGAATTGAGCGCTCATACCCAGAAAATCACTGCCCAAATCATAAACACAAACGTAGGATTTGGTTAAAAACTCTCCTGGTTCTCCATAATAAAGAGAAGGAATAACATCAAAAAATAATTTAGAGACGAAGAAGCAAAGCGCTATAAACCCAAAAAAACATCCAGCCAAAACATTTCCTAGGCCGTAGTACCACTGCCACACATCTCTTTGTCGATGTTCGGGTGATTTATAATGATAAAACGTATCAACCGCATCTTTTGCCATATCAATAAAATATAAAAAAGCTTGCGGGTAGGTGTATAAGGGCGGAATGAATATCGAATGCTCTTCCTCTTCACGCAACCTATTTTGATGGGCTATTTTTAATTGACGTCTTAAGTCAGAAATAACATTTTTCATTGGCTGAATCTTCCATGAACAAATGAAGCGATGAAGTAAAGGATTTACGCGGGCACTTCTTCATTGATCTCTGCTGCGATTCGTAACCCTTGCAACACTAAGTCCGGAAGTATTTGATCATAAATGCCTTGCTTTTCAAACAAAGAAGCAAATCCACCTGTGGCTAAAACCATTACGTCTTGTGCTCTAAAAGCCTCTTCCCGTATTCGACTGATTAATTCACGACAAGCCCCAATCGCACCATTAAAAACGCCAGACTGAATGCTTTCAATTGTGGATCGTCCAACGACTTGAGACATTTTGACGATTTCTACAGCAGGCAATTTAGCGGTATTGTTTGAAAGCGCATCAACGGCTAAACGAATACCTGGCAAGATTACTCCACCTAAATATGCTTTTTGCGAATTAATCACACAAAAAGTCGTGGCCGTACCAAAATCAATGATGATTAAATTTCGACCAGGGAACAGCGTGGTTGCAGCAATCGCATTGGCGATACGATCGGCTCCCACATCTGCAGGATTGCGATATTTGATATTAAGCCCTGTCCTCACTCCTGCTTGCAAGAAAAATGGCTCGATAGAAAAATATTTGACACAAGCCGCACGTAATGAATAATCAAGTTGCGGAACGACAGAGCAGATAGAAATTTTTTGAATATCATTAGGTGAGTAATCATTCTCTCTGAGAACATTTTTTAAAAAAATGCCCAGCTCATCTGATGTGCTCACTTTAGAGGTGTGACGAAAACGAAGTCCAATCTCACCTTTCGAAAACACACCACCGTAAATATGTGAATTTCCAACATCAATGCAAAGCATCATAAGCTGAACTCATAGTGATCAATAAAGAAAAGTCGGTCGATAAGCCGGGTTCTGTCGTGGACAATCATTCATCTAGGACAAACGTCACCATTTGCCTCAAGCGACCTACCCGAATCCCGCACGGACCATGCGTTGGGAACTTTCGCTCCCAAGGATCCCTATTTGGTCTTGCTCCGAGTGGGGTTTTCCCTGCCACGCCTGTTGCCAGACGCGCGGTGCGCTCTTACCGCA
>DAHWEW010000143.1:0-5702 GCA_027326225.1 Legionellaceae bacterium | reverse complement strand
CATTTTGCATGGTGTGTTCATTTTGTGCGCTGTGATTATCATTCCCCAAACTTTAAACAAGATCCCGTTATCCTCTTTGGCTGCAATTCTTATTTATACGGGTTATAAATTAAGTAAGCCACAAATTTATGTTAACATTTACCGACAAGGGGCTGATCGCTTTACCCCGTTCATCGCAACCGTCATTGGTATTGTGGCCATCGATCTTCTCGCCGGTATTTTATTAGGACTTCTGGTGAGTTTATTTTTTATTTTGAAATCAAACAGCAAAGCTCGTCTAGATATCATTAAAGAAATTTACCCCAATGGCATCACCAATCGTTTGGTACTCCCTCAGCAAACCACTTTTTTAAACAAAGCTTCTCTGGTTGCAGAACTTGAATCTATCCCTAAAAATTCACAGCTCATTATTGATGCTCGTTATTCTGATTATATTGATAAAGAAATTGTGGAATTCATTAATGAATTTCAAAGAGAACAAGCGCCGCCTAAGCAAATTTCTTTGAATTTGATAGGGTTTAAAGAACATTATAATATTCATAACTACATCGATTTTATCACGGTCACAACTTATAATGTCCAAGCCACCTTAACCCCTCTTCAAGTGTTAGATATTCTAAGAGAAGGAAATTATCGATTTTTGCATGACACACGTATCCACAGAAGCCTCAAAATTGATATCAAATATACAGCAACCACACAACACCCTATCGCGGTGGTTTTAGGATGTATTGATTCAAGAGTACCTGTTGAAACTATTTTTGACATGAGCTTTGGTGATCTTTTTTGCATACGGGTTGCAGGTAATGTGGTAAATGATGATGTGCTTGCAAGTATTGAATATGCTTGCAATGTGGTAGGAGCCAAGCTTATCGTGGTTTTAGGACACACCCGCTGTGGGGCTATCCAAGCCGCCTGTGATGGCGTCGAGAAAGGCCATATCACCCAACTTTTGGCTAAAATAAAACCATCTATTGATGCTGAAACCAAAACAATCAGCGACCGAAAAAGCAGTAATATCGATTTTGTTCACAACGTCACAGAGCTTAATATTGCCCATACTTTGCAACAAATATACCAAGGCAGTGCGATTGTACGTACGATGACTGACGAAGAAGAGGTTGGGCTAGTCGGAGCTATCTACAATGTGAATGATGGACACGTTGATTTTAAAGATTTTTCATCAACCATCTCTTTGTTTGGAGCAAAGAAAACAGGCAACCTCATTGAAAAATTGCATCAAATGTTTGATTTGAAATCTGAACAACACTCCAAAATGAAAGGGGCTTAGGTATGCGTGCGACACAATGGTTTTCAGCGACTCTGAAAGAAACTCCAAATGATGCTGAAATTGTTTCCCATCAACTCATGCTAAGAGCAGGGATGATTCGCAAATTAGGCGCAGGCTTATATACATGGCTCCCCCTTGGGTTGAAAGTGTTACAAAAAGTGGAGCAGATTGTTCGAGAAGAAATGAATCGCGCAGGAGCGATGGAATTATTAATGCCCGCTGTACAGCCTAAAGAGTTATGGGAAGAAACAGGGCGTTGGGATACTTTTGGTGGACAGCTCTTAACCATGCAAGACAGCAATGGTCGCGATTACTGCTTTGGCCCCACTCATGAAGAAGTCATTACAGATCTTTTACGGCATGAATTACACTCTTACAAAGAATTACCGCTTAATTTTTACCAAATTCAAATGAAATTTCGTGACGAAATAAGACCTCGGTTTGGAGTGATGCGAGCTCGTGAATTCCTGATGAAAGACGCTTACTCTTTTCATTTGAGTGAAGCCTGTTTACAACAAACATACGACATCATGTACCAAACTTATTGTCGAATATTTGAAAGTCTTGGACTCAAATATCGTGCAGTTGAAGCAGATACTGGTGCGATTGGCGGGGCTAAATCACATGAATTTCAAGTATTAGCTGATTCAGGTGAAGATCTGATTTTCTATAGTGATCAAAGCAATTATGCTGCAAACATAGAAAAAGCCACAAGCTTCATCCCAAATAAAGCGACCACTGTACCGAAAGAATCGATGGAACAAGTTGCGACACCCTCGCAAAAAACAATTGAGGAAGTAAGCCAGCATTTGCAAATTCCTTCTTCCCAACTGGTTAAAACATTGATCGTTGAAGGAACAGAATCTCCACTAGTTGCCCTAGTCATTAGAGGTAACGATGAGCTCAATGAGATCAAAGCAAGCAAACATCCGTTGGTGAAATCACCACTTACATTTGCTGATGAAACAATGATTCGGAAAACAATTGGGGCATCTGTCGGTGCCCTTGGCCCTGTTAATCTCAATATTCCAATCCTCGCTGACCACTATGCCTTAGCATTGACTTCCTTTGTTTGTGGTGCAAATCGCGACGGCTATCATTATATCAATGTGGCCTGGGGACGTGATGCCCATTTTCAAGAAGCTTGTGACTTGCGTAATGTCAAAGAAGGCGACAAAAGTCCTGATGGGCAAGGTACCCTTCATTCTTGCCGAGGGATTGAAGTAGGTCATGTCTTTCAATTGGGTCGGAAATATGCCGAAGCGATGAAAGCTTCCGTCCTGAATGAACAAGGCCAATTACAAACCATGGTGATGGGTTGTTATGGATTAGGAGTATCGCGTGTTGTGGCTGCAGCAATAGAGCAACATCATGACCAAAATGGTATTATCTGGCCTCAAAATATAGCCCCTTTTCAATTGGTCATCATCCCCATCAACGCGCATCGACAGCTGATTGTTAAGGAAACAGCTGAAGAGCTATATCAACAATTCAAAGCGCTTGGGGTAGATGTATTGCTTGATGATCGAAATGAACGAGTGGGTGTTTTATTTGCCGACAACGACCTCATTGGCATACCACACCGCATAGTCGTTGGTGAGCGCAATCTCAAAGACGGGCTCATTGAATACAAAGCCAGAGATCTGATGGAATCAGAGTTGATTAAGCTCGATGAACTCCCTTCTTTGATGATCAAGAAATTGAATATAAAAGGCTAGGGTTTGTTAAAATGAATTGTCAACAAACCCTAAGATTTAAAGGCAGTTTTTTGTAATATATCGTCATTCAGTGTAGCTCAAACGCTTTCAGGCAACCATCCCTTAAGACCCACGTCATCCCGAACAACGTGAGGGATCTCCTGAAAAGTAAATGCTTTCATCAAAAAAATAAGATAAACTTTTTCTAAATAAGCGCATTGGACATCCTCGCTACGAGATTAATTGCTTTTTCTAGGATAGAACATGAGTCGTTTCACAGATGCAACAGAATCACTTAAATCTACCATTCATGAAATAGGTAAAAAAAACTCGCCTTTTCAGAGCAATGGCTCAAAAATCCAGCAACACATCCCTCTTATTCAGAGAATGCTCTACAAGCTGTATGGAATATTGTTCATCATTTTTATGAGTCAACCAAAGCATTTTCTACTTATTTATATTTATTTAGATATATGGCGGATTTTGAGCGTTGGTTTATCTATTTAGATCAAAACGACGGAACGGGCATTCTTAAGATTGTCGACAGCATCACTTATAAACTTGCTTGTGCCTTCCAAACTTATTTACAGGTAATCAGAGAAGAAGGTGCACTGCCAGGGAAAGCCATTGAAAAATTAATTGTTATTCATCAAGGGCTTTCTGCAAAACTGAAAGATTATGAGAATAAAATAAACAGTATGGGATCCAAACATTCAGACGGTGCAAAGGATTCGAATACGCTCACTCAAGAAGAACAGATGAGCATTCAGTCTAGTGCTACTACTGCTATGGACGCAAACCTTCAGGAAAAAAAGAAAACTCATCAGACCTATGAAGAACTCTCACTCATCCTACAAAACCCTTTGAGCACCACCCTTCCCTATCCTTTAAAAAAACAATGCCTGCCAACTCAGAGCAACATGAAGAGCATGAATCAATTGATACAACATGCTCCTAAAGAAGGTGATCCTTTACAAAACTTACTACCCTCGCTTTTTGAAACTTTTTTTGGCAAAAAAGAAGAACCACTGGCAGGTATTTTTGGCAATTATTTACAAGAGCGCGCCACTACTTTCTGGTTTCAGGATCTTTTTAGTTATTTCGTTTCAATGATTTTGGGATGTGTTGGCTATCAAACAGAATCTACAGTAAGACAAGCATTCATTGTCGCATTAAAAAATAGTGTCACAAGTTACCAGGATTCGCCAATAACATTCAATGAGGTAACCAACCTCATCGATCATGGCCTAAAAACCTTCTCACCACGAGCACCAAATGGGTTTGACTATCAAGAGTCATTACATTGTAAACTGATGGCTTTTAAAATAGAGATAACAACTGTCCATGAACAGGTTGTCCAAGGATCCGTAGCACCACCAACGCCTCAGTAATGCTCCAACAGCTCAAGCAGAGTTCCAACAACAGTATAAACCCCTAGCCATTGGGTTCTATGCTGCCACTTAAAAATCCACTCAAACCATCGCTATCATGACCTGCATCGCTAGGGAGTGTAGCAGGATCTGAGTCAATGACATTCGTCCATGTGACACCTGCGTCATAGGTGATAGCTAATAAAGGATAATAATACGTTCCATCACTATAATTTCCACCAGCGATACAAGTGCTGTCTTTACAATTGGTAAAGAAAAAGGTTCCCGCATTGTTTTGTAGATTAGGACTCATATCGGATGGAGGAATATAAGGGTATGTCCAATGATTGCCTCCATCTTTTGTGACAGCCAATAGGGGATAATAATTCGTATTGGCATAATATTGTCCAACTGCAACACAGAAAAGACTCGTTGCACAACTGATACTTTTAAAACCTACATTGATGATTTCTAATGCTGTAGGGGCTGAATTTGGTGGAGACGGTGCAATAGAGGTGGAAGGAATAGGATGACCGAGATCAATCACATAAGTCCAACTGCCATTTTGATTTTGTGCGATGAAAGGATAATAGCCAGTACCATTAAAATACCTTCCTCCTGCAAGACAAAGTGTACCCATACAACTTGAACTTAAGAACCCCGTATTATGAATCGTATCACCCATTGAATTGGCGGGTTGATTTTGAGTTGAATAGATAGGATAAGACCAAGTATTACTATTGGATATGGTGCTTTCTGCTAATACAGGGTAATAAAGACCTGTATTCCCGCTGCCAGCAAAATAAAGGCCTGCAGCAATACAATGATTACCAACACAACTCGCTGAATTAAATCCAGATCGTTTATTCTGATTATGTTTCAAATAATCTGGCGGAAGTTCCGAACTATTTGCGTAAATGGGATAAGTCCAATGAATTCCCATATCATTACTTTGTGCAAGAATCAGACTGCCGTAATTTGCAGCTTCATAATATCCAGCTGCTATGCAATAGTTATTCAAACATTGATTACTATTAAATGCCCCAAAAGTAACTTGATCAATATCTGGCACCGCTTGATGTGTTGCATCAATGACATAGCTCCAAAATGAATGAGCATCACTTTGAGTCAAAAGGGGCACGACATTATTCATTGTAATATTAGCCTCATATCCACCACCTGCAATACAAGTGGTATCCGTACAACTGGAAGCTAAGAAAAAACCCGCAGTAAACTCTGTTGGAAGCGTAGAAGCAGAAGTGATTTCATAAGCCCAATTTTGATTTTCACCTTGTGCTAAAAAGGGATAAATCGTGATATCTGTAGCCTGAGAGCCTGCAGCCA
>DAHWEW010000142.1:0-5713 GCA_027326225.1 Legionellaceae bacterium | reverse complement strand
ATATATCACCAACCCGTTTAGGAAATGACATTTTGTTGACTTTTCTGCTCAACCAATCGTTGGGTATTGTTGTTAAAGGCATGCTATAAGCTTCATAAATACCAGGTTCTTTTTTTAATACGTCCACCAGATAGCGACTCACTTTCTTAAGAGAAAGATGATGTTCATTGATAATGGTTTCATCAAGATACAGATAGGGCCAAGTGATACTTTGCAAGGTATTCTTGGGCAGATGAAATTTCAGTGCCAGAGATTCTTCTATTTTTTGCCGTAAACTGTCTAAAGTGAGTGGGTTATGTGTGTCAATTCCATGCTTTTGTAAATAAGGAGAAGAGTCACTCATCCCATGATCAGCGGTCAAAATGATCAACGTATTTTGTAGCCCGACTTCCCGATTCAGTGCCTCGAAAAAGTTTGCCAGCGTTTTGTCTAATCGGCGAATATTATCTTCTGATTCAATACTATTGGGCCCAAATTGATGGCCGATGACATCAACCGATGAAAAACTGATAGCCAGATAATCGGTCTGTTGACCTTGGCCCAAGTGTTCTTTTCTTAAAAGCGTGATGGCAAAGTCTGCAGTCAATTCATCAGCAAATGGAGACATGGCTAGATGGTTGTAGTATTCATCAGCGTCGATATTTTTGATGTGATGAGGAAAAGATTGACCAAACGATGATAGAGATCTTTCAAACCGAGGGGCTTTTGCATAATCATACGTATTTAAGTTTGATGAAAGCACCCATGTTTTTTCTTCTGGACGATATTGTCTATTCCATTCATTCACCCATTGTGGATAACTGGAATAGTAATACTTACTGGTAATAAAGCCACCATTTTTATTGTCAAACCAAAACGCTTTTCCTGCATGACCTGCAAGTGTGATGGCTGATCTGTCTTTTAAAGAGACCGCATAGGAGCGACCCTTTTGGGCAAGGACTAATTCATCACTCAATGTTGATGCGATCAGGTTCTTTGGCGATCGGCCATCTTTGGATATTTTATAGCGGGGTGTGGGCAATATAGCACTGTTTGGATCTTCGACACAGTAAACCGATTTTTGTAAAGCTTTATCGTACCAGTCATTCGCAACAATCCCATGTAAAGATGGGTAACTGCCTGTGGAAATCGTCGCATGTCCTGCACAAGTCACTGTGTTGGCATGGGGATGATGGGCATTATCATAATCGATACCGTGGCTTATCAAATAATGAAACCCTTTGTCTGTCAAATGAGGAAGATATTTGTGAATTAAATCACCCCGCAATTGATCGACCACAATTTGCACGACTAATTTTGGTGGCTGATTGTTTGCAAATAATGTGTGACATAGGACCATTAAAGAGAAAGCTAGGATTTTTTTCATCAAACTATGTTCCTATCAGTGAAGGTAATTTTCTGTGTATGTGTTGTATTTTACTGTTTCCCTCATCCGTCCTATCGGGCACCTTCTCCCGCGGGGAGAAGGAAGACTCGGATGAATAATGACTCTCTTATCTAATAATCCTCACTACCATTGTCAGGTACAATGCGAGTGTTCGCCCCATAAATAACCAAAATATGTTGTTTTGTATTTAATTTAATATTCTCAGCTTGTACCACAGAAATGATGGCGCCGCTATTGAGTCTGATGACATATTCATACCCATGATTTCGCACAGGCCCATTGTCTGAGGGTACTCTTGATGTGTTTAAATTTTCATCGGTTTTGTTGTGAAGCCGGACAGGTCGCATGGAGATGATGGTACCCGAAACAACTTTTTTAATCTTGCCTACTTCGCGGGCATCATAATCACCAGGAGGAATGTCTTTATGACAGTTTGTCAACAGTAGGCAGAAAAGAGAAATCAAAAGTCCTTTCGTAATTCGTTTATCAATCAGCATGGTAATCATCTCCTTCAATGGTGCTATGGCGCGCGCGAAGTATAATATCTCAATGTTTTAAAATCAATGAATAAGGTTAGGATAAAGTGTTATTAGGGTGTTAAGAACTTGGGAGTAAAACCAAAAAAACGATATTTAGCAGCTGGTTGACGAATAATAATGACATCTACTATAATGAATGTCCGGTCATACACTTATACATGGATGTATATATGAATAAAGAATCAACAATTAAAAACAAGGCGTCTGCTTTTTATGATGAGGATAAAGAACTCCAAGTTCTCGTTCCACTTCATAAATGGCTTCTCGTCTCAGCTAGTGTGTTGGTATTTCTAGTGTTGCCCATGCTTTTTATTTGGAGTTCACTGGGATTGATTCATCAGCAAGGTTATGAACAAGGTAGCATGTTTTCTGATACTGACCATTCTTATCAGGATTTTTCAAGCAATATCTTAGTCAACGGCAGATAATCATAACGTACGCCACGCCTTTAAGCGGTTTATGTTAGCAATGATGTCATCTTCATCCATTGAAGATGACATTGTTTGGTTGTTACTATTACCCCATTAGATTTTTCTTAGTTTGATCATATAGGTTTTATAAAACGATGATAACCATTAAATCGCCAGAACAAATTGAAAAAATGCGTGTCGCAGGTCGTTTAACTGCCCAAGTGTTAGAGGCTGTTAGTGAATTTATCAAACCTGGGATCACCACTATGGAAGTCGATGAGTTTTGTGAACACTATATTGTTGACATTTTGAAAGCGATTCCAGGCAGCAAAGGACAATACGGTTATCCTTATGCAGTGAATACCTCTCTGAATCATGTCATTTGCCATGGCATGCCATCTGTGAAACAAGTGTTAAAAAACGGAGATATTCTGAATGTGGATGTGACTGTGATCAGTGAAGGATATTTTGGTGATAGCAGTAAAATGTTTTGTATTGGATCAACGCCTTTACATGCAAAACGCCTGGTTGATGTCACTCAACAATGTTTATACAAAGGGATCTTAGCAGTGAAGCCACATGCGACATTAGGTGATATTGGTTTTGCTATTCAAAGTCACGCTGAACAAAATCACTATTCTGTGGTTCGAGAGTATTGTGGTCATGGGATAGGCGAAAAAATGCATGAAGACCCACAAGTCATGCACTATGGGAGACCAGGAACAGGACTCACTTTACAAGAAGGAATGACTTTTACCATTGAGCCGATGATCAATCAAGGTAAAAGCGATGTGCGACATATCGAAAAAGATGGGTGGAGTATTGCTATCACCAAGGATCATAAACTATCTGCTCAATGGGAACATACCATCTTAGTCACGAAAGATGGATTTGAAGTGTTAACTTTAAGAGAAGAAGAAAAAGAAGTTTTTGCATAACCCCCCAAGCCATTTTATCCTCTACACCAGTTCAAAAATGATGCTGTGCAGCGCATGTTATCAAGTCCATTGCTCTTGAGATCCACCTGGGGGGTACGATGGCTCTATTTTAAATCGTTTTTATCCACTTTCTTTAACGGAAGCACTCTTACGACCACTATTCACAGCATTTGCTGAGCTTGCTTTTCTTTGACTGGCTTGTGTTTGATGAATATCATAGCTTTGGTGAGGTCTTTCATTTTGAGACTGTCTTGCATCTCGTTGTTGTCTGCTATCTCGTTGATTAGCTTGTTGTTGACGTTGATTGGCTTGTTGTTGATGTTGATTGCTATTTTGACGTTGATCATTTTTCTGTGCCATGTTCTTCTCCTTATGATTATAAATTAAAGACTACAGCAAATTTAATAGTAGTAGATAATTTCTAAAATACAAATTTATGTGTAAAGTTAGGGTGGAATGTATGTGGATCTTTCTACCTAAGTACAATGAGGTGATTCAAAATGGATTTGATGGTGATGGCATTGGTTGTATTATTTTTTATATTGAGTTTTGGCTTAATACATTTTTTTGAATCATTATCACGGAGTGAAGAATGAGCATTTATCTCGTGTGTGGATGCATTACCATCAGTCTTTTAGCGTATCTTTTATTTGTTATGTTTAAACCTGAGTTTTTTTAGAAAGGAAGCTATTTTGACAGGAAATGGGTTATTACAAATCGTATTTTATTTCGTTGTTCTTTTGCTATCAGTCAAGCCTCTTGGTTTGTACATAGCACGAATTTATGCTGGAAAAAATTGTGGTATCAATAGGATTGGTAGACCATTAGAGCAGTTTTTGTATCAATGTTGTGGCGTCAAGCAAAAGCAGGGCATGAATTGGAAAGAGTACTTATCTGCAATGCTGGTATTTAATCTATTGGGATTCTTCGTGCTGTATCTGATAGAGCGTTTGCAGATGTGGCTTCCTTTCAATCCAGAGCATTTTTCATCTCTCCCTCCGCTTTTGGCGTTTAATACGGCGGTGAGTTTCGTGACAAACACTAACTGGCAGTCATACAGCGGTGAAACCACCATGAGTTATTTGACCCAGATGCTAGGACTGACTGCTCAAAATTTTTTGTCCTCAGCCACAGGCATCTGTTTAATGCTTGCTTTGATCAGAGGGATTGCAAAGCATCAAACTACCAATTTGGGTAATTTTTGGGTTGATCTGACGCGCGGCGTGTTGTACATTTTGCTTCCTTTGTCCATTATTCTTTCATTCATTCTGGTGTCTGAAGGGGTGATTCAAAATCTAGGGCCAAATCAGAGAATCACTGTATTAGAAAAAACAAGTTATCAGACTCCAGTCACGGATGACTTGGGTCAATCAAAGCTTACGATGACTGAGCAGAGCGAACAAACCATTCCAATGGGGCCTGTTGCCTCGCAAATAGCCATCAAACAATTAGGGACCAATGGAGGTGGCTTTTTTAATGTCAATAGCGCGCATCCATTTGAAAATCCAACTCCACTCACTAATTTTCTAGAAGTGCTAGCTATTCTACTGATTCCAGCCGCACTGACTTATACCTTTGGTGTGATGGTTCATGACAAACGTCAAGGTTGGGCGCTATTAACGGTAATGATGATTATCTTTATTCCGTTTGTCACTATTTGTGTTCATTCAGAACAAGTTGGTAATCCTTTGTTGACTCAACTTGGGGTCAGAAGCTTACCAGTTGGTAACGTATATTCTGGCGGCAATATGGAAGGAAAGGAATCCCGATTTGGTATTGTGAATTCGGCTTTTTGGGCTGCGGCTTCAACCGCTACTTCGAGTGGTGCCTCTAATTCGATGTATGACTCTTTTACACCAATAGGAGGATTGATTCCAATATGGCTGATGCATCTGGGTGAGGTGGTTTTTGGTGGCGTAGGGTCTGGTATGTATGGGATGTTGATGTTGGTCATTATCACGGTTTTTGTGGCAGGGCTCATGGTGGGTAGAACACCCGAATATTTGGGAAAGAAAATTGAACCCTTTGAAATGAAAATGGCATCCCTTGCCGTTTTAGTCATGCCGTTGATTGTCTTGTTATCCACGGCTTTAAGTTCGGTGACTGCAATGGGGGTGAGCTCTATTTTGAACAGCGGACCGCATGGATTTACTGAGATGATTTATGCATTTACTTCCATGGGGAATAATAATGGTAGCTCTTTTGCTGGGTTGGATTCAAATACCCCTTTTTATCATGTGTTGGGAGGGATTGTGATGCTCATTAGCCGCTTTTGGATTGCGATCCCGGCTTTAGCGGTAGCAGGCTCATTGGCAAATAAAAAAATCATTCCCAAAAGCAGCGGAACATTGGCAACTCACACCCCGATTTTTATTGTTCTATTGGTCGTGGTCACTATTATTCTAGGTGCACTGTCATTTTTACCAGCATTAGCTTTGG
>DAHWEW010000141.1:0-5713 GCA_027326225.1 Legionellaceae bacterium | reverse complement strand
GTTGTTTTTATCAGCCACGGGCAGTCATCATGGATTTAAATACCCTGAAGACTTTGCCGAAACGTGAGTTTCATGCAGGATTTGCCGAAATCATCAAACATGCGCTATTGGTTGGAGGTGAGTTTTTACATATCATTCGAGCGCTCTTGGTAGAAGAGCCTTGTACCATTCCTTTAGAGGCATTGGCTGAGGTGATTGCTAGTTCTTGTCGTATCAAGGCCCGCTTTGTTGAAGAGGATGAACGAGAAATGGGCCAGCGTGCACTCTTAAATCTAGGGCATACTTTTGCACATGCGCTTGAAGCCTACACTCAATATCAACGATGGTTCCATGGTGAGGCTGTAGCCATTGGACTCTATTGTGCGGCGTTACTGTCTTATCAAGTGGCAGGATTGGATGTATCCACTGTGACACTGATTGATTCTATGTTGAAAGCCGCAAGTTTGCCACGTCGAATTCCAAAAGACATAGACATCAATACATTACAAGAATGGATGTTTCAGGACAAAAAAATAAAAAACAAAACATTACGTTTTGTACTGATGAAGGCGCCAGGAAGCTGTTATCTTGATTCACAAGTAACGCACGATTGTTTGCGTCAAGTATTAATCAATGCTGTAGAAGGAGAGAAGTATGAACAGTGAAATGGAGGAAAGAAGCTTTGAACATGAAGAAATAGCCCCTAAAGTTGTGCTAAAGCCCGCTTCATGGCTGCTAAATTTTGAGGCAATTAAAGCGTTGGTATTCAAGAATAATGTGCTTTTTTCTCTTTCGGGCAAGGAAGACAGTGGGAAATCTACCTTTGCAGGTTTACTCATCGAAGCACTTGCTCCTACGATTCAGACAACCTTCATAACGACCAGCCCTTTATTTAACCGTTCTTCTTTTTTACAACAACTTGGCGGGTTGCTTCAAAGTTCGGGAGAGCCCTCTATAGAGCATTTTATAGAACAGAGTACTGAAAATGGAAAGCATACCTTAGTTGTTATTGATGATGCTCATTATTTGACAATGGATTTCATAGAAGACATTTTAAAAGCCTTACAAAAAGAAGGGGCACAGTGCTTTTTTCACGTTTGTCTTGTTTCAAGTCTTGCCTTATTGCCTGGACTTCATCAATTGGCGCAACAGGCCTATCAGGATATGGTGCACACCATTGATCTGGGTGCATTAAATGAAAGTGAGACCAAAACCTATGTGATACAAAATATGTTGCCATTGCCAAATGCCGAAAATATCATCACTGATGAACGGGTTAAAGAATTTTATACACTCACTGAAGGCCGAATTGTGGAGATCAATCAACGCATGGCAGGATTTTTTAGTTACCACTCTTCTCAGCACCAACCGAAAACCCGTTCTTTTCGGTATGTAACGATGTCATTGGGCATTTTTTTAGTAGCAACTGGAATGGTTTATCTTTGGATGTCACAGGGATTGATGTCTCCACCAGCGCAATTCGCTCAAGCAGAAGCGTTGATGGAAGCTGAAGAACAACCGCCGGCTGAAATTGCTCTAAATAGCGTGATTCCCACATATGATTTAGCGGCAACGAGACAAACATTAGAGGTAACTTCTTTACAACCCCTTCATTTGCAGGCAGAAGAAGACGATGAAATAGCCCCTCATGAGACAAAAGCCTTGGTGGATAAAGTGATTGTAACGCCTAAAACGATTCAACCGAAATCGCAGATGAAAGAGGCTAATCCAAACCAACTAGCCAAAGTGAACTCAGTCAAAAAGATGCCAAAAGCGGAAAAGAAAATCATCGAAGCTGCTGTCAAACAAACGCGCTACACTGTGCAATTAATGGCAGGCCACAATCAGAATGTCCTCAAACGATTTGCAGCCCTTCACCATCTCACTGGTAAGACCAAAATACGCCGCATGAAAAATAACGGGGGCATTTGGTATGTATTGACCTTTGGAGAGTACCCCAATTCAATCACCGCGAAAAAAGCAGCAGAGCACCTGCCCAAAGAAATCGCACAATATAAACCATGGGTACGCACCATCACAGATTCAAAAAGCTAACTCTTCAATGGCGCTTTTAGCGCCATAACAGTTTTGCGAGCCAGAGGACCTTCACACATTCTTAGGCATTTCTAAGTTATCTCCATCCCCAATCGCCCTCTACATCGTATGACATCATTCCCATTTACCTAAGTCATCCTCATCCCCTTCCGTCATCCTGACGAAGGAGGGATCTCCGTAATTCCTTTACGTCATCATCTATTGTATTAAAAATAATACAATAAGAATATTTAACCATATGGATGCTATAATTAATACATAGTGAATTATAATAAAACTAAAATATTCAAAAAAATTGAACACTAGAATTTAAATGTACAAGTGAAGCAGGTATAAAACTGTAGTTAATGACTGGAGAGGAATATGATACCTAGTTCAGAAGTCACTCAGCTTATGATTAAGGACTTATCAGAACAGCAAAAGGAAATAGAAGCAAAAAAGAGCGCTCTTGCAGAAAGTCAAAAAAAGATTATGAACTGGACAACAGAAACGCAACTTTCGGTTGGTGGATTTTCTAGATCAGCAGCGCTTGAGCTTGCAAGCCCAGACCTTATTGAAAATAAAATAAGCGAATTTCAACTACAAATTGATAAGCTAAGTTCCTCCCAAAACATGTTCCAGGAATTACATAATGAATTTGAAAAAGAAGGGGATAATATATCTGAACCCGATATTAATACGATAATATCTGGATATCCAGAGCATAGTAAGTCCTCTTTTATGGAGTTGCTAGAAATAACTGAAGAAGAGTATAACTTTGCAGAAAGGGAAGCAGGTGAGCTTAAAAAATGGTCCAAGGAAAAGGCTTTAAAAAAAGTTGATTCGTATAGGGGGGATGTAGAAAACTTAAGAGCAGAAGTTATGCAACTTAGAGAACTTCTGAAAAAAAGAGAAGAATTTCTCGGTAATAACGGTGAGTTAATAAAAATAGCTGTTGAAGGAAGAAACGTAGCAGCACTATTGGAAAAATATAAACAACAGAGCTTGGCGCCCACTGAAGGCGTAAAGGTAGGTCAAGCATCCACTGCAAAGCTGATAGAATCTAAGTCAAAAATTACACAGCGCATCATTGATGGTATATCCCAACAGAAAATTAGTATAAAAAGTGAAAAAGAAATTCTGGAGCAAAAACAACAAGAAATTTTAGCCTGGACAAAAGAAAAGGGATTAGTTGCAACCGATGGATTTCCTAGATCACTAATGTTTGATGCGAGAAGCTCAGAATCCATTGATAAAAAAACCAAAGAACTTACACAAGAAATTTACGATATGCAGTTAGAGAAAAAAATTTTCGAAGAAGTTGAAAATATGTTAACGGAGAATAAGGGCGAGAGTGAAATTCTTGACTTTGTGAGGGGGAGTAATTCCAAATTAATTCAACCACAAACTCCTGATGAGAGTCCTTTCATGCGATTGCTTGATATAAGTGGGTTGGATTTATCATTTGGAAATCCAACGGAGGAGGATTACAAAGCTAGGATTCTATCTAAAGCAAGGGAAAAAGTTAAAGCTTACGAGGAAAAAATAGCAATTTTAGAATCAAAACGAACAGAACTTCAGACTATTCAAAGTAAAAGAGAAGAATATGTTTCTAATGCGGCTAATTTAGAAAAGATAGCTATAGAAATGAAAACGGTAGATAAGATATTGGATGAACATAGGAGTAAAAAGGATGCTGAGGTCGCAAAGGAGAAAATCATACAAACCGAGCATGAAGACATCGTAACAGGTTATATCGACTCTCTTAATAAATATAAAGAAGATAGAACGACGCGATTCGGTGGAAAAGATAGGCTATATTCTAAAGACAAGACTGTGCGAGATGCATTTGTTGATAATCTAATAATAAAATTGCGTGCATTTAAAGGGGATCAAAAACAACAAAATTTTAATGCAGTGATGAAATTTATCGATAAAGAAGGAAAAAAATATCCCGGTACGCATCTGCAAACAGTTTTGAATCAGATTAAGGTCAACATGCTTGACAGAAAAGATAAGGTTCTGAACCAAGACGAAAAAATGGCCAAAAATCTTGAAGACATTTTAAATGAATCAACTAATAAAAATTATGTAAAATGGATGCAGCAGTTATTAAAGAAAATTGATGAGTTGGAAGGGTTTGGTACTGTTCTTAAGGAAGAAAAAACCCAAGGTGATAAAAACACAGTTCAGAACCTGGCCAAAAACCTTAGGCAAGATGTTGATAGATTTGTTCGTTCTCATCCTAATGGTATAGATAACAATAACATCAATGATTACAAGGCTTTTAAGGATAAATTTACTGCAAGATTACACAGTGAAAATAAAACGATGAATCAGTATCAAGGATTTTGGAAAACATTTTTGCAAAAAGTTGCTTCTATCTTTACGCGAGGATTAAACCCTGTCACACACGGTAAAATAGATTCGATTGCCAAGACATTGGATTCAACTGAGAAAGGTGTGGGCATTAAAAAGCAACTGAAGGCATTCAAAACAGCAGATGGTGAAAGCCTTGCGGCCAAAGAGGATCAGGGAATCAGGCCAAAACAATAAGCTGACAAGACTCACGCCTATCTACTTCTAGATAGGCCAAACAAGCCCCCAACCGAACCGCGACCGTCAGGGAGCGGAACAGTCAGCCCATCCACAAACCACACCAGATAGACCAAACAATCTCCCAACCGAACCGCGACCGTCAGGGAGCGGAACAGTCAGCCCATCCACAAACTACACCAGATAGACCAAACAATCTCCCAACCGAACCGCGACCGTCAGGGAGCGGAACAGTCAGCCCATCCACAAACCACGCCAAATAAGCCAAACAGCCCCAACCGAACCGCGACCGTCAGGGAGCGGAACAGTACCCCCCCAACACCATTTAAAAACCTCAATTTGCAATATCAAACATCCGATTCTTGTTTTCAAATACAGCCATAGGTAATCCTTGTTCATGAACAACATACTGGATTGTGGCCTCGATTTCTGCTTCTTTCCATAAATAGCGCGTGCTACCGTGTCGCGCCCATCGATTTATTCTACCATTATCCAACAAAGCTTCATTTAAACGACGAGAAGCATATGATTTTATTGTGTTCATAATCAGCTCAGGCATTAATATAGCATGGATAACCAAATGAACATGATTAGATCTAACATGTGCTGCTAACAATTGCCATTGGCGGTATCCGCATACCTCGAAAATGGCTTTTAATACAATGATGCGCCTTGCTTCATTCAGAAAATATGGCGCTTCTGACATTTGCTTTTTTACCAGGCGTGCTCGTTTGGAATTAAAAGGTACAAAATCGGTTCCAGGCGTATTATTGAAGCGATCAACAGACGTTGGTTTGTCCCCATGTAACCAAGTTCCGTAACAAGAAAAAGTAATAAAATATGCAAGGGGGAATGCTGTTTTTGGCAACATGATTTCACCAGGTTCCTTTTGGTTTTTGGACTTGTATTTTGTGTTTTATATTATCAAATGAATTGGAGATGTTCATATTATTTTTTAGACATGGTTTTTTTATTGTTAATATTCAGGGGGTACTGTTCCGCTCCCTGACGGTCGCGGTTCGGTTGGGGGTTGTTTGGCTTATTTGGTGTGGTTTGTGGATGGGTTGACTGTTCCGCTCCCTGACGGTCGCGGTTCGGTTGGGGGTTGTTTGGCTTATTTGGTGTGGTTTGTGGATGGGCTGAC
>DAHWEW010000140.1:0-5730 GCA_027326225.1 Legionellaceae bacterium | reverse complement strand
GTTTATGCAGCCATTAAATTTTTCTTATATACGTTTTTAGGTTCTGTCTTGATGTTGGCGTCGTTTTTGTACCTTGGCTATAACGCGGGTACATTTAACATTGAGAGCCTCTATGCTTTAAAACTCAGCTTAACGGCTCAGTCACTTATTTTCATCGCTTTTTTCTTAGGCTTTGCAATAAAGGTTCCTATGTTTCCCGTTCACACATGGTTGCCAGATGCACATACTGAGGCTCCTGCAGGTGGTTCGATTGTGCTGGCAGCGATTTTGTTAAAGCTAGGGGCTTATGGATTTATTCGCTTTTCGTTACCTATCGTTCCCGATGCTTGTCGTCATTATGCACCGTTAATGATTGCCTTGTCTTTGATTGCAGTTGTTTATGTCGGATTGGTTGCTATCATACAAAAAGACATGAAGCGCTTAATCGCTTACTCTTCGATTTCTCATATGGGGTTTGTGACCTTAGGGTGTTTTGCAATTTTTATCATTGCTGCCAATACCAGTTTGAAGGCGGCCGGTCTTGTGCTTGAAGGTGCGATTGTGGTCATGATTTCACATGCGTTTGTATCCAGCGCAATGTTTGCGGGGGTCGGTTTTGTGTATGACCGCCTGCATACTCGACAAGTCAAAGATTTTGGTGGAATCGTGAATTCAATGCCAGTATTTGCTACATTTTTTATGTTGTTTGCCATGGCGAATGCAGGTTTGCCAGGAACGTCTGGATTTGTTGGCGAATTCATGGTGATTTTAGGAAGTTTCCAATCTGGTTTTTGGATAACTTTTTGGGCCGCAACGACATTAATCATTGGTGCGGCTTACACGTTATGGATGTATAAGCGCGTGATTTTTGGTGCAATTAAAAATCCACGAGTTGAAACGCTCAAGGATTTGTCCCCGTTTGAAACCAGTGCTTACGTTCTTTTAGGCGTCATGGTGATTGCAATGGGGGTTTTTCCTAAACCCATAATCGACTTTGTTCATCAATCGGTTGGGCATACGCTGTCTCAAGCCGATAAATCAAAATTATAAGGCATGCTCAAATGACTGGAATATTAGACAATATACATCTCGCTCTTCCTGAAATGATAATCCTTGCAACTGCGTGTCTGGCATTATTGGCAGAGTTGTTTTTTCGCCCGCGTTACTCATCTATTGTGCAGGGCATTTCCATAGTTGGCCTTGTGTTTGCAAGTGTCGTTTGCTTTGTTTACGTGGGGCAATATCAGGTTGTGATTTTACATGGTCTCTATATCAGTGATGATATGGCCGTGTTGATGAAGTTGTTTATGCTGATCAGTGTGTTGCTTTGTTTTGTGTATTCCAGGCATTACATGCAAGAGCGTCAAATTTCATCGGGTGACTTTTACGTGCTGGGTTTGTTCTCAACTTTGGGTATGATGTCGTTAGTCTCTGCTTACTCGTTACTTTCAGTTTATTTGGGATTGGAGTTATTGTCATTGCCACTCTATGCGATGACTGCTATGCAAAGACGTCATGCTGACGGCTCTGAAGCGGCTATGAAATATTTTGTGATGGGTTCAATTGCTTCGGGGATGTTGCTCTATGGGATGTCGTTATTATATGGCGCTACTGGAACAATTAGTCTTTACGAAATTGGTAATACGATCGTTGCGAATGGCCTACAGCAAAGCGGGTTGGTTTTATTTGCAATGGTATTCATCATAGCGGGTATTGCATTTAAGTTAGCAGCCGTTCCTTTTCATATGTGGGCACCAGACGTTTATGATGGGGCGCCGACATCGATTACTTTATTTTTAAGTGCAGCTCCTAAAGTTGCAGCTTTGGGTATGGCATTGAGAATCTTAACGTTGTCGTTTGCTAATGAGATTACACAGTGGCAGCATATTGTGTTGGTCATGGCACTATTGTCGACAGGTCTTGGCAATCTACTGGCGATAGCACAGGATAATATTAAACGCCTATTTGCTTATTCAGCGATTTCGCATTTGGGTTATGCTCTATTTGGTATTCTCGCCGCAACGGCAGCGGGTTATGCAGCAGCTTTATATTATGTTTTAGTGTATGCACTCATGTCGGTTGCGGCATTTGGTTTTATTGTTTTACTGTCTCACGGTGGTATTGAAGTTGAACAAGTGAGTGATTTGAAAGGGTTGAACAAACGCAGTCCTTGGCTTGCATTCATGATGATGATTGTGATGTTTTCTATGGCGGGCGTCCCTCCTGCAGTGGGATTTTTTACAAAATTGTTGGTATTAAAGGCGCTGGTAGATGCTCACTTAACCTGGGTCGCTGTTCTTGGTCTAACATTTGCAGTGATGGGGGCTTTTTATTATTTAAGAATTATTAAAGTGATGTATTTCGATGAGCCTGAATCAACAGCAGCGGTCGAAATTCCAAGAGGCACGCATCTTATTTTTTCGGTCAATTGTTTATCATTGTTATATTTTGGAATTTTTCCAGGTGCGCTCATTGCATTATGTATGAATGCGTTCTCATAAGTTAAGCACTGATGCATATTTGGATTGACGGTGATGCTTGCCCTAAGGTGATCAAAGATCTTTTATATCGCGCTGCAACGCGTACGCAAACTTATTTAACCGTCGTTTCTAATCATTCCCTTATTGTTCCGCCGTCGGTTTATATTAAACGCTGGCAGGTGGGCAGTGGGTTTGATGTGGTGGATCGTTATATTGTAGAAACTATGAATGCCGGGGATTTGGTGATCACCGCAGATGTTCCTTTTGCGGATGATGTCGTCACCAAAGGCGGCATCGCGCTTAATCCGCGTGGGGAGTTGTATACTTCGAATAATATTAAACAATTATTGGCAAGAAGAAATATCAACGAATCGCTTCGCAGTTCACAAGCCATCAAGAGCGGCCCTGACAAATTGCAAGCTAAAGACGTTCAAGCGTTTGCGAATGCACTGGATAGGCTCTTGGCGCGCCGTTAGGTAGTTGCAATGGTTGAGGAATAATGCATATTGTTGTTGCTGTTCCTATCAAATCGGTCTTCGTTGGTCACCTTGATTTCTTAGGGTTCTGTCGACTTTGGCTATTCCATTCGATTGGGTTTCGCTGCACTGCACCCAGGCTTGCTAAAGACGCTTTTGCAGGGGCGACCGGCGGCCGCCTTTTGTTGTATAAAGAAAACAGTAGTTGCAATGGTGGAATGGAATAATGCATATCGTTGTTGCTGTTCCTATCAAACCGTTCTTCGTCGGTCACCCTGATTTCTCAGGGTCCTGTCACTGCGGGTATCCCACCGTGTTTCGCTACGCTTCACACGCTGTGACCCTCCCTCCGTGCCACCCTTCGACTTAGATTGATTACTCATTAACATCTTTGTGGCATATTTATTGATGATGTTGTTTTCTACAATGATACTCGGGTTTCGTTGCGCTGCACACTGGTTTGCTAAAGACGCTTTTGTAGGGGCGACCGGCGGTCGCCCTTTGCTGTATAAAGAAAAAAGTAGTTGTAATGGTGGAATGGAATAACGCATGTCTTTGTTGCTGCTTCTATCAAACCGGTCTTCGTCGGTCACCCTGATTTCTCAGGGGCCTGTCACTGCGGGTATTCCACCGTGTTTCGCTACGCTTCACACGCTGTGACCCTCCCTTTCGATTTAAATTGATCACGCAAGAATATCAGCGTGAGACAGATCATGTTGACTTGAAAAAGTCATAACTTAACTAGACTGCTGTTCAACACCTACCGATTAGCTGTTGTTAAATGGTTAATTTTCTAATACAGCGAATATTCATTGGCACATTTTTTATTTGTGTGTCTTGATAACTGTTGGTAGAAGAAAAATATTGATACCAAATCGAAGTGAGGTTATCAGTAGAACTCCAATAGTAACCAGAAAGTAAATTTAGGTTATTGTATTCTACTAAGTTTGCTTGCATATGTTGTGATTGTGGTACAGCACAATAATCTTTTAATGGCGTGGTTTGATGCCCCATCTCACATATGGAAGGTAAATACCAATCGGAATAACATTGTTCTGTTTTGCAGGGGGTGTTACCATTGGCATCTATCGGTTGCTGGCACAGCAACAGCATGTCTTTAGATGTTTCGGGCTGATCGAATAGATTCTGTGTTAAATCCTGCGCCGCAGCTACTTTTCCGCCAATACTTCGGGTTGTGGGTGTTGAGTCATCAATTGAAAAGATATACCCTCCTTGGTAAATACAACCATAATCTAATAATGCGACTTCTGCAGTTACTGATTCATCCGTGTTCGTTTGTGCTGTAATCGTAGCGGGTATAACTTCAGTACCTATTGTACAAGGTGCAGATGAAGCGTCTGAGGACACTATTGCACCCGGTTTAACATTGAGGGTACATGACTCATGTGGTTCTAGCACAGTGGCTCCTGCAATACATTCATCTTGCGAAGGTATGATAAGGGTGCCAGCTGGTAAATTGTTTGTCGTGATAGTTTTAATGGTTATAGTGTTTTTACTGTTATTCGTCAGTGTTAATGTTCGGGTCGCGCCGGGACTGCCATTTTGTACAGAAAGTGCCAATGATTGTGGATTAAAAGCTAAACCATCTGTAGGGGTAGTTGCACTGGAATAGACAGGTATGCTGGTTTTTTTCATAACCGTTTTTGCCACTGAGAAAACATAGGCTAATTCATTGGTTAATCCTTCTATCAAGCAACTGGTCTCCTTGGTAATGCAACCTACCGTGGTAGAGGTCAGTGGTACAATGCCATATTTTACAATGTAACTCGAAAAGAGATCTTCTTGGCTTTTTTCTGATATTGTCCAGGAAATCTTAGCAAGGCCGTCTCCAGGGATCGCAATGACGTTGATGGGCGCATCTGGCTGTATTTCGGAATGATTGTTTGGGATGCTATTGTTATTCAGCAACAAATCATCCGACAAATTTTGCTCATCAGGCATCAAAATTTTACTATCAGCTGCATTAATTAAATTACTTTTATCAATACGTCTAAGCGCGTGTTGGGGAATACATGAAAAAAGTACGTTACAATCGAAAGTAATTGGTGTGGCTACAAAATTTCCTTGAAGAGGATTAGTAGGACTAAGGGTTAGTGAACCGGGACAGGTGGTACCAGAGGTTACAATTAATGTTGCGCACTCGATACCTGTTGCCGAGGCCTGGAAATTGACACTGCCATTTGTAACAACAGATTGTGGTGTACTGGGGGTTATGGTCGCATCTGCGGCGCTTGTGCTACTAGGCGTAACGGTATTTATAATACTAAATATCACGCTACCTGAACTCGTGATTGCTCCAGTTGTATAAATATTTCCTGACCATGACCCCTGAGGGCAAGTACCTGACACTACATTGGATAGAGTATACCCTAAGTCGGCCGTCACCTTGAAGCTTTGTGTGGAGTTACGTGCGACTAGTTGAGGGCTGGACGGAGTAATTTGTTCGTGCCCATCGCCCATTGGCGTTACGGTAAGTTTAGGATTTGCTTTGAAGATAACGTTACAATCTTGTGTAATTGAGCCGGTTGTGTAATTATTACCTGACCATGAACCGGTAAGGCATGTGCCACCTACTACCTGTGAAACAGTATAACCAGCTTGAGGCGTAACTGTGAAGCTTAGCGTCGTGCCAGAATTTACTGGTGTTGCGGTAGATGGCGTAAAGGTTTCATTTCCATCTCCACTTGGTGTAACAATTGGTTGAAGGTTAGCACTAAAAGCGATTAGACAGTTAGCGGTAACTGGCCCTGTAGTATAAGTATTTCCAGACCATG
>DAHWEW010000013.1:0-14241 GCA_027326225.1 Legionellaceae bacterium | reverse complement strand
GGTTTGGAAAGAACTCTAATCAGCGGGTGATGTTTGTGGATGGATTACTGGGCTTTTCTCAGGTTGTGATTTAAATCAGCTGTTATCTGATATTGATCTTGGTTGTTTGGACCCTTAACGATTAAAAATGGCATTCCTAGACCATAAGCTTCGCTCATTACTTATCGAAGTAAAACAAGGAAATCCCCGGGCTTTAAACCAGCTGGGGTATCTTTATTGCTATGGGAAAGATAACTTATTAAAAAACGAAGCAAAGGCATTCAGTTATTTTTTGCAAGCGGCTAAACTTGGTTTTGTTGGGGCACAGTATAATTGTGGGTTGATGTACGCCCGAGGATTGGGGACTCATCAGGATTACCGACAAGCGGCCTCTTGGTATCATCAAGCGGCCGCTCAATCCCATTCATTAGCTCAATACAATTTATCGCTATTGTATCGTGACGGTCTTGGTGTAAACAGAAATATGCATGTGTCGTTTGATTACTGTTTAAAGGCAGCCCAACAAGGCGTGCCTCATGCAATGAATAATCTAGGTTGGATGCTCTATCATGGCTTGGGCACAGAAAAAAATGATGATGAAGCGTTTGAATGGTTCAAACAAGCGGCTGAAAATAATATTCCACAAGCCATGTATCATTTAGGATTATGTTTTCAGTATGGTCAGGGTGTAAGTAAGAATGAAGAAAAAGCATACCAATTCTTCCAAATAGCGGCCGAAGCAGGTTTGGCCATCGCTGAACACCATCTTACTAGGTATTATCAAGCGGAGTCTTAACGCACGTTGTTCGAGATGACACTGATGTTTGCCCCAAAAGGGCTAGAGCACTCAGGAAGCATAAGACGCATACACCTCCCATTGTGTTCATTGAAATCTTCTCATACAATCATAGAGACCAGTCAACATAGGAGAAAAATCATGAGAAAACTTCTCTCTATTTCACCAGGGATCGTTGAGTTGGCTATCGATGGTCAGAGCATTTCTGAGGCTCAAATGGCGAAGTATCTGAAAGAACTTCCTACTGCTCAGCTCAAAACGTTAAGTCTCATCAATTTTAATCGTCTTTCACATGATACTTTGGGGTGTTTTTCGAGATTATTTCGCCACCATGGACAAAATTATATCATGCGTGTGCTCGCTGCCATCCAAAGGAATCCGTATATTGAAACTTTAACATTAGGGCGTGAGTTTACAAGTCTCTATAAAAATGAAGATGACAAAGACAACAGATATTTTGTTACATTTAATAATTTTCTATACTTTCGAAGTTTAAAAGAGCTCATCATCGATAATTGGGGTTGGGAGCCTCGGGTTTTCAACTCTTTGCAAACCTATCTGACAGACCCTAACTGTAAATTAGAGATATTGGAATTGAAGCGCGGATTAAATGCTGATGAAATAAAGAAATTGAAAGAAGTGATGGAGCGAAGTCCTTCATTAAAAACGTATCGAGGACCTGCGCAAGAAGAGATTCAACCCTTATTGAATGTCAAAAATAGCACGCTATATCCTACACTGTCTTAATGTATTTGAGATCAAGGCAAAATCATACTTTGATTTAAATTACATAGGCGTCATCCTGAACGAAGTGAAGGATCTCCTGTTAATTAAGCTCAATTCTGCTTTCAGGGGATCTTTCACTTCGTTCAGGATGACGGTAATTTATACGGATTTTTGGTGTTAATTCAACTCATTATGATGTGCTTTTGCCCTGTATTTGAGATGATGCGGCACGGGTCCGAACGCTGAGCAGTTCTATTATGATTTTTTTGTGCTATGACCATGAAAACAATTGAAACTCCTAAGTGTGTCCACATGTTTAAACCCAATCCAGAAGCCGATTTACGGGTGTTTTGTTTTCATCATGCGGGAGGACATGCCAATGTTTTTTGTCATTGGCATCAATCGCTGCCAACCACTTTAGACATAGTGGGGGTTCAATTGCCAGGACGCATGGAGCTATCTTCTATTGCACCTTTTGCTGATCTTCCACCCTTAGTCAACTATTTATATCACAACCTGTTACCTTATTTGACGGCCAAGCCTTTTGTTTTTTTGGGGCATAGTTTGGGAGGGCTCATTTGTTTTGAATTAGCACGTTTATTGGAGAAACAGGGCCATATAGGCCCAAAGAAGTTAATTATCGCAGCCTGTCAATCTCCTCGTGGGAATAGAAAGCGGCATCAAGTAGCCAATGTTTCTCATGATGCATTAATCAACAAGTTACTTGAATTTAATTACACTTCACGTGAAGTGCTAGAATGTGATGAGTTGATGCAATTTTTAATACCAATCATTCGAGCAGATTTTTCTATCAATGAAAGTTATCAATATGTCGAAGCAAAACTGCTCAATTGCCCCATATTTGTTTATGGAGGCCAAGAGGATACGATCACCCTACAACATGAGTTAAAAGGTTGGGCACTTGAAACCGCTAAGACCTTTCATCTGCGCCTATTTGCTGGGGGACATTTTTTTATCAACAATGGTTCGTTTGAATTTTTTGATACGCTCTCTCGTGATCTTTTAGAACAGCTCTAAGCCAGTGGATAGATGGGATAAGATGCTAAATTGGCATATGTCTGGTATTATCTGCAACATTTCCATGACTGGATTGGAGCATCAGTGTTTGTATTGACTGGAGGTGGCAGTGGTATTGGAAAGGCATTGGCCAAAGTGTTGGCTATGCGAGGACAGTCTGTCTTAATTATTGGCCGTACAGTAGATACTTTGAAAGAAACGGCAAGCTTTTCAACATTGATTGATTATGTCTGTGCGGATGTGTCCACTGAAATGGGTAGGAGTCAGCTCCTTTCTTATCTAGGTCAATATCGTAAAATTGATGGCTTGATACACAATGCAGGTATTATTGAGCCTATTGTACCCATTACAGACATTGATCTACCAGCATGGCGCCAAGTCATGGCAACCAATTTGGAAGCCCCACTTTTTCTTAATCAAATGTTACAAGATAAATTAGTCAATAACCGCGTGCTACATATCGGTTCAGGGGCTGCACATTTTCCTGTGAAGGGTTGGTCGGCTTATTGTGTGTCCAAAGCGGCTTTACATATGTTAACCCAATGTTGGCAAATTGAATGCGAGCGTGTTTCATTTGCAAGTGTGATGCCTGGGATCATTGATACTGACATGCAAGAAAAAATTCGCCAATCTTCAGAAATGGATCCTGAAAAAGTTCATTTTTTTAAAAAATTAAAAAAGGAAAAGCGATTGATAACACCAGAAACAGTGGCTCTTTTCCTAGCTTGGTTGTTATTGGATGTAGAGAAAGGGCGATATGAGTCTAAAGAGTGGGATATCTATGATAAAACACATCATCATGAATGGTTAATCTCACCCCATCAAGTTCCGCTAATGGAGTAAAGAGTGTGTTTTTGAATAAAAAATGGCTGTTGAATGCCACTATCATGGATCACAAAGGCATAGAACTTCCAAACCATGCTCTGTTGATTGAGGATGAACGTATCGCATGGTATGGGCCAATGACCGAATTACCTAGAAAATATCAAACAGGGGATATTTTAGAAGAAGATTGTTGTGGGGATCTCATTACTCCTGGACTGATTGATTGTCACACACATCTTGTTTATGGAGGTTGTCGAGCAAATGAGTTTAACAAACGCTTGCGAGGCACGTCTTACGCGGAAATTGCAGAAGGTGGAGGTGGCATTTTATCAACGGTCAAAAAAACCAGAGCTCTTTCCGAAGAAAAATTGCTAGAGGAGTCCTTACCAAGAATTTTAGCGATGCGAAAAGAAGGGGTGACCACCATTGAAATAAAATCAGGCTATGGTCTTGATTTAAAAAATGAGTTGAAAATGCTTCGCGTGGCAAGACAACTGGGAAAAATCGCAAAGGTTCGTGTGAAGACAACATTTTTGGGCGCACATGCTATCCCTCCTGAATATTTGGGTAAACGTCAAGCGTATATTGACTTTCTTTGCCGGGAAGTGCTTCCTAAAGTGGTCGATTCAGGATATGCGGATGCTGTTGATGTATTTTGTGAATCGATCGGGTTTTCAATAGCAGAGATGGAGCAGTTATTCAGATGTGCTAAAGAGTTAGGGTTGCCTATCAAATGTCATGCTGAACAATTGTCAAATATGGGTGCATCAGCGCTTGCTGCTGAGTGTGGCGCACTTTCTTGTGATCATTTAGAGTTTTTGGATGAAGCTGGTGCGCATATGATGGCAAAATCCAACACAGTTGCGGTATTACTGCCGGGTGCTTATTATTTTTTACAAGAATCAAAGAAACCTCCTATTGATATGTTGCGAAAGGCAGGAATAGCAATGGCTATTGCGACCGATTGTAATCCCGGTTCATCCCCAACCACCTCTCTTCCATTGATGATGAATATGGCTTGCGTATTATTTGGATTGACTGTGGCTGAGACATGGATGGCAGTGACCCATCATGCTGCAAGAGCACTGGGTATCGCTCATCAAACAGGTAAGATTGCGGTTGGTATGGCTGCTGACTTGGTACAATGGCGCTTGTCCGATTCTGCTCTTTTATGTTACCACTTTGGTTATCCAATACCGCATAGAACCATGATTGCAGGTGAGTGGATCGCTTCTTGGGAAAATGTTCATGGAACGTGATATTCCTTTCATTTCTGCAGACAAAAAAGTTGCTGAACTCACCTTGCGTGGGGTTATTTTGGCGATATTGTTGACTTGTCTTTTGGCCATGTCTAATGCTTTTTTGGCGTTAAAACTAGGTATTTTAACTTCTGCATCTATTCCCGCAGCCATTATTTCAATGGGCGTATTACGCTTATTTAAAAAGTCTACCATCTTAGAAAACAATGCAGTCCAAACGGCGGCTTCTGCTGGCGAAGCCATTGCAGGAGGTATTGTCTATACCATCCCAGCCTTGATTATTATTCGATATTGGCATGGGTTTGATTATGTCACTAATTTTCTGATCGCAGTGAGCGGCGGGATTCTCGGGGTTTTATTTTCTATTCCATTAAGACGGATATTGGTAAAAGAGCCTATTTTGAAATTTCCAGAAGGGCGAGCTATTGCTGAAGTTTTGAAGTCTTCTGCTGAGAAAGTTGGTGTCCAAGATATTGTGCTTGGAGGTATCGTAGGTGGTGTTCTCGAATTATTACAAGTTGGTTTTAAGGTCATTGCCAGTAGTTGGAGTTATTGGTTTTTAGCTAAGAGGTCAATATTTGGATTTGGTACAGGATTTTCAGCCACTATGATAGGGGCTGGATATTTGGTTGGGCATGCCATGGCATTAAGTATCTTTTTAGGCGCCGTTATTTCCTGGCTTATGGCATTACCCATCGTCAGTCAATTTTATCCAGAATTTTTAAATGGTTATTCGGCACAAAAAGCGGCTATTTCTTTATGGAATAGTGAAATGCGATATATTGGAATTGGTGCCATGTTATTTGCGGGTATTTGGACTTTTTTTCAATTAATCAAACCATTGAAATCGAGTATGTATGCTTCTTTTCAAGCGTATATGGCAAAAAGCAACACGAATTTACAATTCATTCGTACCGATAAAGATATACCGATGCCATTTATTTTGATGGGTATTTTTGTGATAGCCGCCATTTTATTTGTCTTCTTTCAAGTGATTTTTCCACTCGAACAAGCAGGGCTTAGAGGCAGGTATGATCTCAGTTTGGTTTTTGGTATGGTTTTGTATGTGCTCATTATTGGATTTCTATTTTCAGTCATCACGGCTTATTTCTCAGGAATGGTTGGCGTAACCGCGAGCCCAGGGAGTTCAGTGGTGATTGCAGGTATATTATTTGCTGCATGGTTACTCCTTTGTGTGATTAATCGAGTGATTCCCTTACCACTTAACCCTGGCCAAATTCAAGCAGCAGAAGCTATGACCATTATCATCGGATCGGTGGTGACTGGAATCGCGGCCATTGCTAATGATAACACCCAAGATCTGAAAGTGGGGCAGCTCGTGGGGGCTACTCCTTGGAAACAACAAGTGATGCTATTGCTTGGGGTCGTTGTTTCCTCATTGGTGATTCCTCCAGTGATGCAATTATTGTTTGATGTGTATGGAATCGCGGGTGTTGTGCCCAATGAAGGGATGGATTTGAGCCAAACATTACCTGCACCAACCGCGGCTTTATTAGCGGCCGTCACTGAAGCGGTTTTTAATCATACACTACCTTGGCTCATGATGTTTATTGGAGCATCTATCATTTTTGTGATTATTGTACTGAATCGAATATTTCGATTAAACCGAGTGGTTAAGATTTCTATTCTAGGCGTGGCCATTGGAATGTATCTTCCTTTAGCGTCTTCTTTTCCACTATTTATAGGAGGAATGATTGCTCAGTTTGTAGAAAGACGATTACATCAAAAAAAGCTGAGTCAAGCACTTGAAAACCAACATAAGCAAATTGGCACATTATTGGCTTGTGGACTCGTGGCAGGCTCTGCATTAATAGATGTATTTCTTGCTATTCCTTTTTCTATTTTTCACAGCCAAGATGCTTTGAGTTTAACTGGCTCAGGTTGGCAACCCTATGGCGTTATGCTTTCGGTATTATCTACCATAGCATTGGCTGGGTGGATAAAAAGGCGAGTTTGTTATGAGAGATGAAGTAAGTTGGCACAATCTTTTACTTGTTTTCTAAGTTTTTCTGAGTAAGAATAATAATTCTTGGTCATTTTAATAGGGATATGAAATGATAAAAAAAATTAAAGTTTGCTCATTGTTTGTAGCTTCACTCTATGTTTCCGCCCCGATGGCTGAAACCTTTAAGGTTCCAGCAACAGCTGAAACGACCACACTAGGGCTATTTACCCTAAAAAAGTCGCCGGTAGTCAAAGTTCATTCCGGTGATTCTGTGTCACTGGCAACATGGAATAGTTGTCTTCACGAAATGGTCTACAATAAAACCTCCCCTGCTGATGTGGCTCAATTTTATGTCAAACACGACATTCAGAACCGACGTGGTATGCATACGCTGACGGGTCCAGTATACGTTGAAGGAGCCGAACCTGGGGATGTGTTAGAGATTCGAGTATTAGATATCAAATTGAATGATTTTGGCTATAACTTTTTAAGTCCTTCACAAGGGATATTTAACGATTTTAGCAAGCCTAGGATTAAATATTTTAAATACGATAAAAAACACAATTCTACTGAGTTTGTAAAAGGGGTTTGTCTTGAACTCAAACCTTTTCCAGGGGTTATTGCTGTAGCGCCTCCTCTAGATTGGCCAGATGGATGGCCAGTAAATCTGAAGTCTCACATGGGTCAACCCGTTCCTGGAGAGTTTAATTCCGTTCCACCAGGTCCTTTTGGCGGTAACTTAGATGCGCCAACACTTCATGTGGGTTCTATTCTTTATCTCCCAGTCTTTCAAAAAGGCGCATTGGTGTGGACAGGGGATTCTCATGCCATGCAAAGTAATGGAGAAATTGATGTGACGGCTTTGGAGACTTCTTATGAGGGGATTACCTTACAGTTTATCGTCAGAAAAGATCTCAAGGCAGAAGGCGTATTTGATAAAACCAAGAGAAATGGAGAAAATTACAATACTTGGCCTGTCATCGAAACACCTAGTCATTGGTTGATTGTTGGTTTGAACGAAGACTTGTTACAAGCCATGCAATTGGCGGCTAAAAATGCCATCGACTTTTTAGTCCGTACACAAGGGTTCACACGTGAAGATGGCTATCAATTCTTGAGTATGGTAGGGGACTTTGAAATTGTTGAGGCCGTGAATGTGGTTAAAAACGTTACCGTACGTATTCCTAAAAAGCCATTCAAAAATCGCGGAAAACTTTCTTCTCTAGCTCAAGGTGGTACTTTCCCGCTCTTGAAACAGCCAGAAAAAAATAGCGACGTTATTTGTACACCACAAGAGGGGATCATCGTAGAGTAGTAACAGTTAGTGTCGCATGATATATGGGATGACTGTGTTTTTTATGAGGTTATCCCATATAGCACGGTTAGCAAGAAAACAATAAAGAATTCGAAGCGTCAAAATTAACTTATGGTTAATTCGAAGACAGCATGAGGTAGTCAGATGAAAAAATGCCTTGTTTTTTTACTTTCTTTGCTTTTTGGATCAACTGTATTTGCTGAAAATATCGTTTTTAATAATATGACGTCTTATCCTAATTCTTCTCAAGCATCAAAGATTGCCATTCAATGGGCTACTTCTGCCAAAGATATGCAAAAAAGTGATAAGGCTGTGATTTATAGGTTAAAAACAAATCCAAATTCTTTGCTAGTTTTAAATAAAACAGGAAAAATCCAAGTCACTATCCCGAAACAGGCTGAACGTTTTCGGGTACTTGTCTGGTTAAAAAAGAACAAAAGCCCAGATCTTCTCACAAATTGGGTATTGGTCGTGCCCAATAAAACATACACTTTACAAAAAGATCAGTTGATCCCTGCGGTCCTGATGTCAGGTACTGGATGTTAAAATCCAGTGAAGTGCGGTGTAATTACAAAAAACGTATGTTATGCCTTGTTTTGAGAGAGAGCTCCACATGTCAGGTGATCCCTCACGTTGTTCGCGATGAAGTCAATCTTCACTGTAGATTACTCTATGTTCTACTCATGCTCCGCTAAGGATAGGAATGTGGATAGCAGGCATGGGGTGCTTATCTTGCTTGATATCATTCAGAACAGGTATGGATTTTTCCAGTCACTGGCTTTTCAGCGCCCTAACGGGCGCGGTTCGGTAGGGCGTGACTTGGAGATACAATCATGCCTTTTAAAGATTACAATTGTGTAATGGTCTCATGTTGGTTCATTAATTTTTCTTTCGTCAATTGTGCCTCAGCCAATTTGTTTTTCTCTTTGTTGATAATATCAGCAGGCGCTTTGTCTGTAAATTTCGGATTATTCAGTTTGCTTAAGATAAAATTAATATCTTTGTTAAGTTTGTTTATTTCTTTTTCGAGCCGTCCTAATTCTTGCTCTTTGTCAATAAGACCTGCCATAGGAATCAGCAATTCTATTTCACCTACAACGGCTGTTGCTGAAGGAGGGAGCATCTCGGTTTTGTTCACGCATTGTATATGAGTCAATTTACAAAGTGAGATAAGGGTGGGTGAATATTTTTTGACGCGCTCCAATAGGTCATTTGAAACATTTCTTAAGTTAAGTGGAATACCTTTGCTTGGACTGACAGACATCTCACTGCGAATGGTGCGAATGGATTGAACTATTTTTTTAAGCCATTCTAATTCTTCTTCAATGTCTTCATTGATATCTGACTCATTTGCTCTTGGATAGGGAGAGAGCATAATGGATTCTGTGTTTTCACCTATTTTTCCTTTGACGGTACGTTGCCATATTTCTTCGGTGATAAAAGGAATAAGAGGATGTAAAAGCTTAAGGCTTTGATCAAGAACATAAATTAACGTATGGCGTGTACCGCGTTTTAAAGCACTGAGTGCCTGCTCATCATAAAGTACGGGTTTGGATAACTCGAGATACCAATCACAGTATTCATGCCAAACAAACTCATACAAAGTGTTCGCCAATAAATCAAAACGATAACTTGCAAAATATTGGTGGCACAAACTGATGGTCTTTTGCAGTCGAGATAAAATCCATTGATCAGCTGGACTAAATTGAAACGCCCCATCTCCAAAATCGACACATTCTTCATCCGTGCTGAGTAGGACGTAACGAGCGGCATTCCATAGTTTATTACAAAAATTACGATACCCCTCCACTCGTGCAATATCAAAACGCACGATACGAGAAGGTGATGCAATTGAACAATAAGTAAAACGTAATGCATCTGTTCCAAAGGCCGGTATTCCTTCAGGAAATTGTTTTTTTGTTGCTTTTGTGACTTTATCACGGACGGAATTGAGCAATAAGTTACTGGTGCGTTTGGCAATGAGACTTTGAAGATCAATGCCATCAATGATGTCTATTGGATCAAGCACATTCCCTTTAGATTTGGACATTTTTTTGCCTTCACTGTCACAGATAAGA
Organism: Legionellaceae bacterium; assembly: GCA_027326225.1. Classification (GTDB taxonomy): domain Bacteria; phylum Pseudomonadota; class Gammaproteobacteria; order Legionellales; family Legionellaceae; genus DAHWEW01. The sequence continues at coordinate 4,259 of DAHWEW010000013.1, read as the reverse complement.
CCAGTAATCACAATTTCTTTAAAAGGAATTTTTTGAGTGAACTTAAGCCCCATCATGATCATCCGAGCAACCCAGAAAAAAATAATATCAAACCCAGTAAATAACACGGACGTTGGGTAAAACTGCTGAAGTTCTGGAGTGCGCTGTGGCCAGCCTAATGTCGAAAATGGCCAAAGTGCAGAAGAAAACCAAGTATCAAGCACATCTTCATCTTGTATCAAAGTAATATTAGGGTCTATTTTGTATCTAAATCGAACATCATCTTCGCTGTGACCAACAAAAATATGCCCTTCATTATCATACCAGGCAGGAATACGATGCCCCCACCACAATTGGCGGCTGATACACCAGTCTTCAATGTTCTCCATCCATTGAAAGTAAGTTTTACTCCAGTTTTCGGGGATAAAACGGATGTCGCCTTTTCTAACAGCATCGATTGCAGGCTCTGCTAATGGTTTCGTTTTGACATACCATTGATCAGTGAGAAGTGGTTCAATGATGACGTTTGATTTTTCACCACGTGGAATTTTTAGTCGATGAGGTTCAATTTTTTCAAGAAAATTGGCTTTTTCTAAATCCTTAATGATTTGCTCTCTTGCGACAAATCTATCCATACCTTGGTATGGAATCGGGGCATTTTTATTGATACTTGCCTTTTTTGTGAAGATATTAATGGGTGAGAGTTGGTGTCTTTTTCCAACTTCAAAGTCATTAAAATCATGTGCAGGTGTGATTTTTACACATCCAGTGCCAAATTCTTTAAGTACATATTCATCGCTGATGATTGGAATGGTTCTATCACACAAAGGCAAGTGAACGTATTTTCCAATTAGATGCTGATATCTTGGATCTTCAGGATGGACTGCAACGGCTACATCTCCCAGCATGGTTTCAGGTCGGGTGGTTGCAATCACAAGGCATTCTGTAGAGTCAACAATAGGATAGCGGATATGCCATAAAGATCCATCTTCCTCTTCAGAGAGTACTTCTAGATCAGAAATCGCAGTTCCCAATTTGGGATCCCAGTTGACCAAGCGTGTGCCTCGATAAATCAATCCTTCTTCATACAATTGGACAAATACTTTCTGGACAGCGGCTGATAAACCTTCATCCATCGTAAATCGTTCCCGTGACCAATCGGCAGAAGATCCAATGCGTTTCATTTGGCGAATAATCTCACCACCTGATTGGTCTTTCCACAGCCAGACGCGTTTTAAAAAATCATCTCGAGCCATATCTTTACGTGAAAGACCCTCTTGTTCAAGCTGGCGCTCAACAACCAATTGAGTAGAAATACCCGCATGATCGGTACCTGGTTGCCATAAGGTTTTTTCGCCTAACATGCGATGATATCGAACCAGTGTGTCTATTAAAGTATGTTGAAACCCATGCCCCATATGTAAACTGCCAGTGACATTTGGTGGGGGAAGCATGATAGAAAAACTTTTGCCATCCCCACGGGGTTCAAAATAATGATGGCTCTCCCATGTTTGGTAACAGGATTGTTCGATGGTTTCAGGAGAGTAAGTTTTTTCCATAATAGAGCCCAAGCTTTTAAAAGACGCGAATTTTACCATAGCTTCAAGATGAAGTCTTGGTTGTGGTTGGTCGAATATTGGCTAAAGAGCAGTGCTTTTGTCTTGACGATGATCACCTGCAATATAGGTATACATGGTTGGTACAACGAATAATGTGAAACAGGTTCCCACCAATAAACCTAGCGCAATCACGAGCCCAATATCAAAGCGACTGACAGCACCGGCACCTGTGGCAATTAACAATGGAAGTACTCCAAACACCATTGCCGCTGTGGTCATTAATATAGGTCTAAGCCTGATAGAGGCAGCTTCTTCAACTGCTTGTCTCTTGTCATAGTTTTTTTGGTGTTGCAATTGATTCGCAAAGCTCACAATCAAAATGCCATGTTTCGCAATGAGGCCAATCAAGGTGATCAAACCTACTTGGGTATAAATGTTGATGCTGGCAAATCCCAGATTGATGGGAATTAAGGCACCGCAAATGGACATGGGTACGCTGATAAGAATAATGAAAGGGTCGCGAAAGCTTTCATACTGGGCAGAAAGAACAAGAAAAATTACCATAATGGATAAAAAGAATGCGATTAATAATGCGTTGCCTTCTTGAATGAATTGCCTAGACTGACCCGTATAGTCATAGGCAAAGCCCCTTGGTAAAACCTGAGTGGCCGCTTTTTGTAAGAAATCTAATCCTTGGCCTAAGGTTAGCCCTGGCATCATGACGCCTTGGATGGTCGCTGAATTGAGTTGTTGAAAATGTGACAAACTATTGGGCTCTACTTTGGCGATTGGTGTGATGACTGTTGAAAGTGGAACCATGTTACCGCTGGCAGAGTGGATGTTTATTTGTCCTAATTGTTCTGAAGTTAATCTGAAGCGTCGATCTAATTGGGGAATGACTTGGTAACTTCGTCCTTCCAAATTGAAGTAATTGACATAACCTCCAGACAGAGCACTAGTTAAGCTTTTACCGATGTCTTCCATATTTAGGCCCAAATCAGAAGCTTTGGACCGATTGATTTGAAGGTCGATCTCGGGTTGGTTAAATTTGAGGCTATTGTTCAAATAGATAAATAATCCGCTTCTTTGCGCTTTTTGGAGTAATTGAGTGGAGACATCTAATAAACTTTGGTAATCATTGGTGGTTTTGATGACAAATTGAATGGGTGTCCCATCACCACCACCAGGAAGTGGAGGCGGGATCATTGAAAATAATTGCAGTCCAGCAATATTGTCCAATTGATCCTGGAGGGGCTGCTTCATTGCAAATTGGCTCCTCTTTCTTTGATCCCAGGGTTTTAAAACCATACCTGAGAAAGGTTGACTGGAGTTGATGGTAAAGTAGTGTTCAGTCTCAGGGAAGCTTTGATAAATGTTAGCGAGAGGGCGAGTGTATGCTTCAACGTAATTAATGGTTGAAAATTGTGGGGCATTACCTGCGACCAGAAAGAAACCTTGATCTTCTTCAGGTGCTGTTTCTTTTGCACTGTAATGGTATAAGTAAGGCAGCATGAGTAAAACAACAGCTGCAAAAATCAATATGATTTTTCGTGTGTCGAGAAGTGTGTGCAACGCATCTCTGTAGCGAGTTTTTAATTGATTGAAAATATTGTCTATAAAAAGTACGAATTTACTACTGTTGACTTCTGAGGATAGTATTTTAGAGCACATCATGGGTGATAAGGTTAAAGCTACGATGCCTGAAATGATCACGGCACTTGCTAAGGTGAACGCAAATTCTTTAAATAACACACCCGTTAATCCTTGCATAAAACCAATGGGCGCATAAACTGCTGCGAGCGTGATGGTCATCGCAATAATGGGAACTGCGATTTCTCTCGCGCCCTGTAACGCTGCAAGCAGTGGACTCTCTCCTTCTTCGATGTGGCGATGGATGTTTTCTACCACAATAATCGCGTCATCGACGACTAGGCCTATCGCTAGCACAAAAGCGAGTAAAGTCAGTAAGTTGATGGAGTAGCCTAAAAATAACATCAATGTACAGACCCCAATGAGCGAAAGAGGGATGGTCACAATGGGAATCAATACAGATCGAATGGAGCCTAAAAACAAATAGATAACCACCACAACAATGAGCGCTGCTTCAACTATGGTTTTGATCACTTCTTTTAAAGAAGCCCTGATGAAATCGGTAGCATCGTAGACAATTGTTCCAATCAAAGAAGGTGGGAACTGCCGTTGAAGTCCTGGAAATATTTTGCGAGCGTGTTCAATGACGGTCAGAGGATTGGCCGTTGGGGTGGGAGAAAGGCCTATGAACACGGCTTTTTTATTATCAAAGGTCACTGTGGTGTCATAACTTTGTGAGCCAAGCGTGACATTCGCCACATCTTTGAGTCGAATGATAGAATTTTTGCTGCTATGAACGATAAGATTACTAAATCCGCGTACTGAATTTAAGTTTGTTTGGGCTTTTATATTAATCGCTACATATTCCCCTTTGGTGCTTCCAGCGGCGGTGAGGAAATTATTATTGGCAAGTACTGTAAACACATCAGAAGGAGCCACATGAAGCGCTGCCATTTTATTAGGATCGAGGAATATACGCATGGAGTAGGTTGCTCCGCCCAAAATTTCAGCTTTAGCGACACCATCTACTGTTTGCAATTCAGGTTTGACCACACGAAGCGCGTAATCAGTGATTTGTTGAGCCGTCATTTCTTTACTATCGAGACTAAAGTAGAGCAAAGCATTCGATGA
>DAHWEW010000139.1:0-5811 GCA_027326225.1 Legionellaceae bacterium | reverse complement strand
TTTTCAGCAAGTTTACGATTGGCTTCTAACTGATCAGTCACTTCTTTACTGTCCATGTCTTTTTGCAATTTGGTTACATTTAATCCAATAGATTTTGCAGTGTCCATGACTATTTTATCATCTAAATGCTTTTCAATATTAATCAATGCATCGTGCATTTGCTGATATTTACCCTGCATACCAGCTGCCAAAGCTGCTCGGGAAGCCACTTCAGAACTCTTCCCAAAGATTGGAAACTCTTTGTAAACCACTTTTAAGTTTTTGTCTTGCTTCAATAAAGCATTAATCACTGGTGCCATTTTTTTGCAATGGATACATTGATAATCAAAGAACTCAACCATAGTCACATTGCCTTTTGGGTTTCCAACAACGGCGACTTTTCCACTGATAAGCTCGTTGATATTTTCAATGATGGCCCCTTTTGCTTGAGATTGCATATCTTGTTGTTGCTTTTGTTGCAACGCTTGGGACACTTCAACCAACACTTCAGGATTAGCAATCAAATAATCATGAACTATTTTTTCAATTTGTTTTTGCTGATCAGGCGATATCGTGTTATCTGCCATGACACTTGGCGATATCATCGCAGTTGCTAATGCACCCGCTACCAACAGACTTGTTACTTTCACCTCATTCTCCTCAATTTAATTTTTAACCCATGAACCCTAGCATCTACCTCAGTGAAATTCAAGGAGGATTTAGGATACCGTCAAATTCGCATAGGCCAGCACCAACCACTTGCTATCATGGTCAACAAATTTCACTTGAACTCGAGTATGAGCCCCCTCCCCTTCTACCGCTAATATCACTCCTTGGCCAAACTTAGGATGGACAACATTTTGTCCCAACCGTAAACCCGAGTCTGTTTCGGATTTAGATGCAACCGTATGACTCTTGGGCGCCTGATAGTGTGCTTTTGGGCGTACTTCATCGAACAACTCTCGAGGTATTTCACTTAAAAATCGAGATGGCCTATGGTATTCCTCCCGTCCATATTGTCGACGTACTTCAGCAAAAGACATCACTAACCTCTCCATGGCTCTTGTCATGCCCACATAGCAAAGACGTCGTTCTTCTTCGAGACGCGAAGGTTCTTCTATTGATTGTTTCCCTGGAAATACACCCTCTTCCAAGCCAACCAAAAACACCAAAGGAAATTCAAGTCCTTTCGCTGCATGGAGAGTCATCAGATGGACGTGGCGTTCATATTGTTCAGCTTGCATTTCCCCTGCCTCTAAAGACGCATAAGCCAAAAATGCCATAAGGATGGGCAATGACTCTTCCTCATCTTCATCATAACGAAACTGGGTGGCCGCATTGACCAATTCCTGTAAATTTTCTAGCCTAGATTCAGATTTGTCTCCTTTTTCTTTGGCAAAATGAGCTTCCAATCCGCTCATCCTTATCACTTCCTTGATTTGCTCCTCCAACGGACATGAAGCGGTTTGACTTTTTAATTGCCGGATAAGATCGATAAATTGTGCTAACGCACTGAGAGCTCGCGTAGGTAATTGCCCTTCTATTAACAATTGCTCTGCGGCATCCCACATAGACATTTGTTGACTACGTGAACGATGTCGCAACTCCTCTAAGGTTTTTTCACCAATACCCCGAGCAGGGAAATTAATCACGCGTTCAAACGCTGTATCATCTTTTGGATTAGCCAAGAGACGTAAATAAGCGAGCGTATCTTTGATTTCTGAACGTTCATAAAAGCGCATCCCACCGTGAATGCGATAGGCAATCCCTGCGCGCAATAATGCCTCTTCTAGCACCCGTGATTGTGCGTTAGAGCGATACAAAATAGCAATTTTATCAGCATCATATCCTGACTCCATAGCCAGGAGAATACGATCGCTCACAAAACGTGCTTCGTCCAACTCGTTAAACGCACTATAAAGAAGGATTTTTTCGCCCTTTTTGCTCTCTGTCCATAGATCTTTCCCCATGCGTGAACGATTATTGATGATCAATGCGTTTGCGGCATTTAATATCGTGGATGTAGAGCGATAGTTCTGTTCCAAACGAATGATTTCTGTATGATTGAAATCGCGAGAAAATCGTTGAATATTTTCAATTTTTGCCCCTCGCCACCCGTAAATTGATTGATCATCATCACCAACTGCCATCACCGTCATACTCGTGCCTGCCAATAATCTGATCCAAGCATATTGAATGGTATTGGTATCTTGAAATTCATCCACCAAGATCGCCTGAAACCGTTGTTGATACTGTGAAAGAATATGCGGATTATCTCGCAACAACTCATGACTTCTGAGTAAAATTTCAGCAAAATCAATCACGCCTGCAGCTTGGCATGCATCTTCATAAGCTTTATAAATGCGCTGTAAAGTGCGACTAGGGCCATAAGAGCTGACATGAACATGGCTTGCACGTAAGCCTTCATCTTTATTGCTATTAATGAAAGATTGGGCTTGTTTGACCGGCCATTGGTCGATATCTAAATTCAAAGAGGTGATCACACGTTTCAGCAATCGTGCTTGATCTTCACTATCAAGAATATGAAAATGTTCAGGCAGTCGTGCTTCAAGATAATGCCTGCGTAATAGGCGATGACACAAGCCATGAAACGTCCCCACCCATAACCCTTGTATCGGACAAGAAAGCAACTGGCTAAGACGAGACTTCATTTCACCAGCCGCTTTGTTGGTAAAGGTCACCGCTAATATCGCATGAGGAGATAAGTGAAGAACCTCCACCAACCATGCAATGCGACTCACCAAAACTCGAGTTTTACCACTGCCAGCGCCTGCCAATACCAGAGCGTTTCCCGCAGGTAGTGTTACAGCAAGCTGTTGCTGTTCATTCAATCCTTCCAACCATAGTGCATTCGTCATGCATATTCCCAAAAAATAAAATCAGCACATTATCTTTCATTCATGAGTCAATGCAAAGGGAACCTAAAAAAAAACCCGGGTCATCAAACCCGGGTGTGATTTACAGCTGTATGATCAATAACAACGTTGAACACCCCAACGGTTATACCAGCATCTTCCATGGTAACCATGGAAACCATGTGCCCATCTCCCTGGATAATTATGTACACAATTACCCCATCCAGTTCTATGCCATCCAAATCCGCAACCATTGGCAGCATTAGCTGTAGATGTATAACTGACGGATAACCCTATCACTCCAGCTATCATAACGGCCTGCAATAACCCTGAAAAACGCAACTTGCGTGTATTCATGGTATCCTCCTTAATGTTAGTTTATGCATTACACAGAGCAATTATAGTACACAATTATAAATAAATTTATTTTATGATCAATAATAGATCAACGACACAATTACAATTTCTTCAGGTACAATAGAATCAACATTGAATATCATAATAGGGATGTTTTATGCACACGCTCTACCCTGCTATCAAACCCTACATCACCCATGAATTTTCTGTCGGTAAACCTCATGTTCTGTACATCGAAGAGACGGGAAATCCAAAAGGTATGCCGGTTATTGTACTCCATCCAGGGCCTGGCGCAGGGGGAGATGTTCAACTACGTCGCTTTTTTGATCCAGAACATTATCGTATCATCATTTTTGATCAGCGTGGTTGTGGGCGCTCTACTCCTCATGCTGAATTAAAACACAACAACACTGAAGCACTCATCGATGACATTGATGCCATCAGAGACTATTTAAATATCGACAGTTTTGTACTTTTTGGTGGTGGTTGGGGTTCTTTACTTGCCCTTCTATATGCTGAGCGTTTTCCTCAACAAATCAAAGCATTATTGTTGCATCAAATCTATTTAGGCAGAAAAGAAGACATCCTGTGGTTTTACAATAAAGGCGCTCGTCAAATCTATCCCGATTATTGGCAAGAGTTCATCAGTGGTATTCCTTTGAATGAACTCAATGACATCCCAGCTTATTACAGTAAATGCTTACAGGGATCAAATGAACTGCTGCGGATGGCTAGTGCTAAAAACTGGGCTTTATGGCAAGCTCGTTGCAGCAGCTTACAACCTCATGTCAATGTCATTGATCAATATAGCGACCCTCATTTTGCGCTTGGATTGGCAACCATTGAGTCTCATTTCATTCAACATCAGTATTTTATCAATGATGATCAAATCATTAACAATACCCACAGGATTCGCCATATCCCTTGTTATCTGATTCACGGACGATATGATATGGTCTGTCCCTTAGCAGGTGCTTGGCAACTTTATCAATCATTACCTGCTTCTCAGATCCGTATCGTGCGTGATGCCGGCCATTCAGACAGAGAAGCTGGCATCATCGATGCGCTTATTATTGCCAGCATGGATATTTTACGATTAGAATCCGAAGCATGTTAGGAGAAAAGTCATTTTCGACAGGCCCTAATACTCCACCCGAATGTTAAGAAACTGCCATGGATCGCTGTGATCCATTTTTTCTACAAACAATTGCTCTCTGTTTTGCAAAGGACTCCACTCCGAATAAACACCCCCAACCTTACCTAAATAAGGCCGCGCAATGTTCATGATATAATCATCATCAATATCTTCGGGTTCAACCACCCCTCTGTTTGGATGCTCGATAGCCCAAATGACCCCAGCAATCACCCCAATGGCCACTTGAAGGCTGGTGGCGTTATGATAAGGGACATGTTTGCGTGCTTCTTCTATAGAAAGTTCAGAACCATACCAATAAGCTCCTTTTTTATTCCCCAAGAGCAAAACACCTAAAGCATCTATACCATGGATAATTTCATTAAAAATGATGTGCTTTTTATGTTGCGGAGTCCATTCTTTACCAAATAATTCATAAAGAGAAAGAATAGCATCAGGACAAGGTACATAGGCATAATGTACAGTAGGTCGATAACAAATATCGTCTTTATCTTTCAAAGTTAAATAGTTTGCAATAGAGATGGACTCTGCGTGGGGAATTAAAAATCCATGTTGTGGACCACAACTAGGCGTCCAAGTTCTCACTCGAATACTTGCCCCCGGACGCTCGAGATAAATAGCGCATTTCTCTCCAAATTCATGGTGATGAGCATCCTGTGGCCAATGACGCTCATGAGTTCCCCATCCTAACTCTGCAGGTTGTACGCACTCACTGAGAAATCCATCAACTGACCACGTATTGATAAAAGTTCCCTGTGCCTTTGGTTCTTTGGTCGTTTGTGTATCATGCTCAGCAATTTGTATCACTTTTACGCCGAGTGTATTCGCAAGACTGGCCCATTGTGCTGAAGTGTTGGGTCGTGCTTGGCTGAGTCCCTGATCAAGAGCCATAGTCCATAAAGCTTGTTTCATGAAGTGTGATACAAGCCCTGGATTTGCCCCATGAGTGATAACAGCAGTAGGCTTCCCATCCTTTTTAAGACTGAGCGCTAAATGGCGAAGCGCGTAATTCGTACGTGATCCCAAAGGTAATTTTTGATCGACATAACCACCGGCCCAAGGTTCTGTACAGGTATCAATATAAAGTGCGCCTTTTCTCTGACAGAGTTTTATCAAATCAACACTTGCAATATCTACCGATAAATTGAGTAAAAAATCACCCTCTTGCAACTGATTACCAAGCATATCTTCGTAATTCTGTTGTTTAATTTCAATGACTTGCAGAGAAACACCCAATGCACGAGCAATGGCTAGTCCGTCCTCATTCTTACTGATGATAGTCACCTGTGACGTAGGTATATTGAGATGATGAAACATCATTTGCAACACTGACTGACCAACACTACCAAATCCAAGGATGATCATTTTCTTGGAATAATCAACCCTATGTTTATGGATCTTACTCATGTGATTTCCTATGACCAATTTAACTTAATAACTTATCTT
>DAHWEW010000138.1:0-5897 GCA_027326225.1 Legionellaceae bacterium | reverse complement strand
TTAGAAAGCCCTTCGAGACGCGTGCTACGCACGCTCCTCAGGGCGAACGGATTAGGGAAAAATGGCTAAACTCGAGTTACACTGGTATGTTCTTATGATGAGTTTCAAGGAGGGTAAAAAATGCAAAGAGATCAAGTTTTTGCCGCTAGCTTATGTGTTCCTTTATTGCCTGATGAAGGGTTATTTTTAGACAGAGTATTAGAGTATGTCAAAAGAGGGATTGGCTGCTCACAAATCAATGGACGGTTTTATTACAGAGGACAGGTTGAAAATCTAGATATTTGCATCCAAACACAATTGGCTCAAAGAATTCAACAGTGGATTGGGGAAGAAAAATCGAGCTCTCTACTGAAAAATATAGCCTCATTTTTTATCGATATGCCTAGTGGTTATGTTGAGAGAGCTCATGAAATTTTAAGTTATTGTGCACCAAACATTTATGCTGAGGCTAAAAAATGGTTACCGAACATAAAATCGCCAACCACCGAAGCGGCTGGCGTATTGAGACCAGAATCTTAGATGTGCTAAACGGCAGCTGGTATGTTTAAAAAATCTTCAGGAGCAGGGATTTCTTCTGGTTCTGATTTTGGTGAGAAGAAGGCATATACATTCATGCCGCGTTCTGATGATTCTTTGTGTGTACGAGGGAGCGGTGGCTGTTGGGCCGAGCATTGTCCATAGAGTTCACCACCGATTGCGCCAAGGGTAAGACACACGGCAACGACACTCGCTGCTACCACCCAGCTGAAGGGTACTGAGGCTAATAACAGGATACCCACAATTGCTAAACCGATGAGAGCTCCGATGAGGAGGTTTAAACAAACGGCTCCTGCACTTCGTGTGTAGGGTTCAACCGGTACATTGGGTTCTTGATAGAAGAGCGCATCTTTAAAGAGAGGCAATAGAGTTAATAAGTCCACATTGGGCTGATTGAGGGCTGCGAAAGCTTCAGCATTTTTTAGGGCATATTGATCATTTCCAAGTTCTAGCTCTTTTAAGAGTGCATATTTGAAAGCGGTAGAGGCAACGACAAATTGTCGTTCTTGATCTTTGTCTGTCTTAAATTTTTTGCGTAAACTGGAATTAAAAGCAAGTGCATCATGAAATATGTCTATGATTTTCATGCGATCATGGCTAGGCGAGTGATTTTTTGTAAAATGAATATCGCATGTTTTGAACTTTGGATCTTCAAGCGCATGTTCTTGATTGGCTGATGCTTGTAATTCATCATAGGTGAGCGCAGTGACTTTATCCTCCAATCCTTGATACTTTAGAAACGATTGTACTTTTCCTCTATTTTCCTCATTATCTGTCGCGATGATGTGGATATCCTCACCCAAAACCATTGGCGCATTTGCACGAAATTCCCCAGCCAACAAATTGAATAATCCCAGTTTATCTTCATCCTCAACCACGAAAATGATGGGAAATCTATCGTCTTTGAAGGGTAGGTATTCGCCATCTGGCATGCCAGGCTTTTGATCCAATAGTTTATTGAGGAGCTCAATTCTGTGCTCAAATGACTGTAAAATATAACGAAAATGATAATGAAACTCAACAAAAAAAGACGTGTTAAATGCGCGATTATCCGCAAAAGATAAAATATTAATGAGTTGATAACCGGAATAATCATTTCTCGATATCTTATCTGCATAGTAGTCGGCATTATGAATCGTATCTGTTTCTAAAGTTGGCCTGCCTACTTCTAAGAGTGGAAATGTTGTTTGATTCTCTACCACTTTAAATAAATCAGCAATGGATTGTAGCGCTGCTTTTTCTGGCGCGGCTGATTCATAAATCGCTTTGACGTCAATTTTAGATTCTTTGAGCAACTTAATCACGTTTTGGGCATCAAAGAGGTTGGATTTTGTTGTCATTGAAACAGATGAGAACACTCTGCTAGGCACAAGCTCTGAACCCACTAGGAGCATGAAATAATAAAACTTTAGGGTGGCATCTAAATTGTCTTTTAGTGTTTTTAATTCCGTTGCATTTAGAAACGCATCGTTTTCAACACCTGTTTGTTTCAATCGGGCAATTTGTATGAGTAGAATGTTGATGTTAGAAAATAGTCCGGATGGACTTTTGAGTAGTTCTTTTTTGAGTTGTTCAATTTGTTTTTCTTGCGGTACACTTTGACCGGGTACTGCATACTGGCTACAAATATTCTTTAGGTTATACCCTTCACCATATACTCGGCCAAATGCAAGGCGTGACTGTGAATGAGGGGCGCATAGTCCTCCTCCAACCACCTCTCCTCCCATTGGAGCAATGCCAAATTCCTGTAACATGTGAACAGGAGAAAAAAGCGTATAGTTGGTGATGGGCAAAAGCCTTAATACACTGGAATCTGTGCCATGAATAAACGGGTTAGAATTGGTTTTGAATTCAAATTTTGCCATAATAAACGAGCCTTTCTGACTGAATTAGGATTTAAATGAAGCAAAACTGTACACTTTTTGCCATTCATAGTCAAAGGTTATCTACGGATCATCTACGAACCTTGTTAAGGAATTGATCAATGAAAAAAATGCTAGCCTTCATTTTTGCAATGAGCACCCTGATAGCGAACGCTCATGAAATCAGTGCCCATGAATTTTCAGAACTTTTTAAACATTTTGACGGATGTTTTATTTTATATAGCATGGATGAACACAAAATCATCAGTGAGTATAATCCAAACAACCGTTGTAGCCAGAGAATCTCACCGAATTCCACGTTTAAAATCCCCCTATCTGTGATGGCGTTTGATCAAGGCATCATTCATCAAAATACGGTATTTAAATGGACCGGTGAAAAGGGCGTACTACCCGAACATGAACAAGATCAAACCCCCAAAAGTTGGTTACAATACTCGGTGGTTTGGCTGTCTCAACAGCTAACGCCAAAGTTGGGTTATGATAGGATCAAACATTATTTAGCTGATTTTCACTATGGTAATCAGGATTTTACTGGGGATCCTGGTAAACACAATGGTCTTCAGTATGCATGGATTGCTAGTAGCTTAAAAATCTCTGCCATAGAAGAGCTACAATTCTTAAAGAACATGTTGAGCCATCAATTGCAAGTGAAGCCCGATGCTATCGAAAATACTAAGAGCAATTTATATTTAGGGAAACTAAAAAATGGGGCCGACTATTATGGTAAGACAGGCGCAGGACGACATGGGCGTAGTGAGCGATTAGAGAATCCAAGCCCATTACGAGATGGATGGTTTGTTGGTTTTATTCAAAAAGGGACGGCCTCTTATATATTTGTCAGTAATCTCACAGATAAAGAAGTACCGGCAGCTACTGATACTTTTTATGGTAGCCAAATCTTAAAGCCCATTACCATAAAGTTGTTGAATGATTACTTTGAAACATGAAGCTCCATATCCTGATGTGGGATCCCAGCATCCATATACTCATCACTGCATACTTTGAAGCCTAGTTTTTCATAGAAAGGAATCACATAGGTTTGTGCACTCAATTTGATTTTTTTGACGGATGTATGTTGTTGGACTTCCGTCAAAATAAACAGCATAAGCTCCTGTCCTAATCCTTTCCCTTGAAACTCGTCTAAGATAGCCACCCGTTCAATTTTTGCAACATTCTCCATAACCCTCACCCTTGCCGTACCAGCAGGATGATCATCTAAACATAATAGAAAGTGAGTGCTTTCCTTATCTTTTCCATCGATCTCTTCATCAATGGGAACCTGTTGACCTTGAACAAAGATCTGAAAGCGAATGTTCAAACAGGTTTGGATATCTTGGTCTGAAGTGGCTTTGATGATAGAAACGATCATGATTTATAATCCATCACGCATGTGAGTATGAGGTTTTACTTTAGAAACAAAGGGGTTCCCTGCAATATAAAATCGCAAGGGCTTGATGGCCCAAGATTTCGCATAATGTACACCTATTCGCGGCGTAGCAATCACAGGCTCTCGTAAGGGATGTTCTCCTCTAGCAATAAACAAATCATCACTGAGTAAATCATGTGCATTATGCCGCCTATCTAGTTGCATGGCCTGACATAACAAACCAGGGCCCTGGGTACGTCCTGTGATATTCAAAATGGGCTCCAATGCTCGGATGAGAACGGCAGCGCCAACTCCTGGAGAGTCAGTGACCACATTGAAACAATGATACATGCCGTAAATGATATACACATACGAATACCCAGGAGGACCAAACATGACTTCTGTGCGTTTGGTTCGTCCTTTTGATGAATGTGAGGCAAGATCATGCTCGCCAAGATATGCCTCTACTTCAACAATTTTACCTACTTTCTCAATGCCCTGCACGCGGTGTACCAAGAAATGACCCAAAAGTAATTTTGCGACTTCAGTTGTGTCTCGATGATAAAATTCGCGCTCTACTTTTAGTAAATCTTTCATCATTTTTAGTTGAATGTGTTTGAAGCGTAAGGGCTTGTTGCTGTCCTTGCCATTGGTGGCTTTGGGGTAAACATAGAATGCGCTGAAATGTTTGGTGGTGTCAAACTGCTGATAGGAATGATACGAATATTTTCTATACCGTGATGTCCAAAAAAATCTCGAAGTGTCTCTATGTTTTCTTCATGTGTGGCCATCGTTTGAATATCTTCACCTATCTTAAGCTTACCATGAGCACGAAACTCGTATTTAACTGGACTAAGTTTAGAGTCATCATTCAAAATAAATACGATAGGAAAAGGCTTCAGACAATGCTCTCTCTCACTTTGTGATAAAACATAAATGCCATCCCCTTTTAATACCTTTTTGAAGTGTTCCACTTGTGCGGTTAATTGCTCACAGTTAGCCATGATTTTCTCTCGGAGTTTCTTGGTATCCACTAATCTGTCTGGTTCCTCCCAACCCATCTCTAGACACTTGGTAATGAAATCCAACCTGTCTGGAAGAATCATAGCTGTATCAAATGCATAGCTTGGAAAATAGGGTTTGGCGCATTCGGTGTGAGAGATTTTTTCAAACAAATCTGAAAACTGTATTTCGACTGCCTCATTTTCACTTTGAGCCATGGCTTCTTTAAACAACTGAGGAAACGTTGCAAAAAATGCTTCTTGTTGCTCGAGGGATTGTTGAAGAAAATCAAGGGGAATGGTATTTAGGAGAGCTCGTATAAAAACGTGTCTGTATTCATTGGCCATGATGCCTGTTATTGATGTGTCTTTAAAATAAACGGGTATGACAAAATTTCTCAGGTAATATTGTTTGATCTCTTTCAACTTTTCATCTATTGTTTTACATAACTCGTTGAACTTCTCTTCTGGCAAATCAACACTATCTCCCATTTGTTTGTCTCGCATGAGCTGAATCAACACTTCATTCATTGTTGAGAAATGATGTTGTGACATGGTATCAATCGCTGATTCGATTGCTTCGATTGAAGCATATCTTTTTTGCTTCCAGGTATGTTTTCCATAAGATCCCATCAAGTTATCGAAACGCCAATAACTATCTCCTGCTTTTGCAAAAGCGATTCCGGGATCAATGGTGGCACCAATAGAACCACCAGCTGCTATTTCACCAGCTATCGGTGCAAAACCATACTGTGAAACGAGTGTCTTTGAGCTACACAAACCAAATCCAGTTTTTACCAATCCAATCAGTGTGGATGATGTGGTGACATGAAAAAATTGAGGCACAGCATTTTCCTCCGAATAGAAAAAGATAAAAAATGGTAACCACACCTGTTATCACTCACTATGTTTGGGATAACAAGTGTGGTTAAAATGCATTTTATGTTTAAATAATTGACAATTATCCCACGTTTTCGGTCGTTGGATCAAGTTTTTCAGTATCTTGTTGCAGGGCGAACTTATACAATAAAAAATAAACACAACATGTCGTCATTGCGAACGTAGGGAAGTAATCCAGTTCAGATTTCCAAAGAAGCATCGTTCTGGATG